>NZ_JBWOEE010000006.1:0-6289 GCF_056583465.1 Lacticaseibacillus sp. YLM2-1 | reverse complement strand
TTCAAAAACCTCCTGAATGGTGATGATGAATTGTCGTCTAGCAAACCAACGCGGCGTTAAAATGGCGTCACGTTACCGGACGATTTTTGGTCAACAGTTGCGACGGCCCTGGTCAAAACGTGAACGTTTTTCTCCAGGTAAAAGATCAAAATAAATCGAGTTGTGATCCGTTCCATCTCAAAAATCGGCTCGGTTGGATCGAGGACTTTTTAAGGCTGATTGGAACGCGCCTAAAATCATGAAAGAGCATAAGGCAAAACTGACCCCAAAATTGGGGTAAACCGCAGTGCGGTTTGGTTTGTCGTGATAGCACGTTGGGGTCAAAAGGTGTCGTAAAACACGATTCACTCCACGTGAAAAAATTACGAACGTGTCGTAAAACGCGTTTTACTACACGTGGATGATGCCAGTTACGACAAGGGCTAGCGCCATTCACTACACGTAAACAGTTTTTTACTACACCTGAGCAAGATTATTCGCTTATTGGGCATAAACGAACGATTTTTGGCGTTGCAGAACACGCAACTATATAGTGACTTGATTGCAACGAGGGGTACGTATAGCGAGTTACTCGAATTGAAGCATAGATGTTGCTTTAACAGAAACTGTCGAGATGCTTGTAACGCAACAAAATATTGAATTAACCGCAACTCTGAAACTGCACAAACATCAACGAAACTGTTTCTTAAATGCAACTCATATATTACACAATATTCAACTTGAGTGAAACTCTAAATGAATGTAGGCGTCAACACTGCGTGTAACATTATGCAAAAGCCAGCGAAAAGATGCCATCAGGTGCTGTTTGAATTTTGGCTTTGGAGGAGCGACTCACCCCTCTTCAAAATAACAGGGAAATTGGGGGCGTGCCCCCAAACAAAATTGACGATCAGCGCAGCTGAGATTGGGTCAATTCATCGCAAGTGTACGTACACTTGCAAATCTCGCGACAGTCGAAAATCGTCCAAAAAGCAAAATCGGTGAATGGCTGATTTTGCTTTTTGTTTAGGTAGAGATTGCAAAGCCGTGGTGCTAAAATATAACGATTTTATGAAACATGGTGCGAGTAACTTATTGCTTTGGGCGCCAGTTGTTCCTGATTTGTTTGAGCACCCCTTGCTTGGTTCGCTTGGTGACTTCTTCGATATGCTCTTTTTGGTTTTAGGGCTAGCAAATGGTTTGTAAGAAGGGCGCTGTGCTCCCATCTTAACTCCCTACAAAAACAGCCGGTACCTATTCGGTAACGGCTATAAAAACAGGTTGATGTGGCTTTGTAAAATGATCTCAGGTAACTAGTTTCAATGCTGATCACTAAACAATTCTGAGAACTAAAACACGTTCTCGGGGGGACAGAAAAGTTTCGTTTGTCAGAATAGTACATCACTTACGAAGAAAAACTGCTTCAATCTAATGAAAGCGCTTGATTGACAGCAAAACGCTTTGCTTTTAAAATTACAATGTGCCCTCGACTAAGAAATTGTTTTGAATCTCTGGGAAAAGGTTAGCCTCCTTAAACCATTTTCAAAATATTGAAATGTCGTGGACGCCTGGCTCGATTGTTTTAGACGTTGTTGCTCGTCCATTTGTGCTGGATACCGCGTGTAATGATAGGGAATCTCTTCAATATCGTTGATATAACGATATTTAAATTGACTTTTACCAAAGATTGCAAACAGGTTCTAAGGGAGAAAGGGGCTTCAAGTGAAAAAAATAGCGAGTCTGACATTAGGCTTGGGGATACTTTTTAGTATGGGCATGTTGGCATATATACCAATACATGCAAAAGAAAATGGTGCCCAACGTGAATCGATCGATCATGCAAAAGAATCCACCTCAGTGCAGACAGATGAACAAATGGACCCATCAACTAACTCTGAAAAATCTGGCTTTACAAGGATCTTTGATAAAAACGGTAATGAAGTTCCTTTGTTGGATAAAAATGGCAATGAAGTGCCAATAGAAGAAAAGGCATCGACATTTTCTGGGTGGTAACTTTAATTATGCAATCTAGGTACTAACGATAATAGTTTTCCCGTACTAACTGACAGTGTAACCGGAATTGAAATTGACTTTGCTCATATGACTGCAGCATTGGCGAGCTTATTGTATTTTGATCAATCTATTTCCGCAAGTGGAATACAGGATCTTGCGGGTTGGGCAGGAGACCTGCTGACGGGAATTTCAGACTCAATCGATAGTGTAAAAGAATATTCAAGTTTGCGTGCCGCCATGGAAGACCATTTTGGGCATGATGCAACAAAGGGGAGTAGTCGTTTTGGAGTGGCTGATTTGATGGTTGACGTTGATGCAGTAAACATTTATGTTAACTTTAAAAACAGTACCAAATCTTTATATTCAATTATTAGTGACTATTATAACGATGGAAACAATACAAGACGTTTTAAGAATTATATGATCAATCGATTTTCCGATAGTAGCAGTAAAATTGAGTCGGATACGCGCAATATTTTAAGCCCTGAGGGAACATTAGCTCTAAATGCCGAGTATGTAGCTGCATTGGCAACCTTTAAAACTTATTTTAACGTTTTTTATGAATCTGACCAGGCAATATTAGCGGCGAGCGTATATAAAGATATGATTCAAAAACGTTTAGAAAACTGATTGTAACATTTAGAGGACTTACTGCGATTTGATGTTATAATTTCATTATCTTTCTACAAAAGGTAGATGGTGTTTTGAATCGGACATGCAACATGACCATTCTTATTCTGAATAGTTCAAGCTTATAAATGTTTTCGTATTAAGAAATTCGAGTTGGCGGGAACCTTAAAACTACTGGTAGCAATGAAGGAGTATATACAACGACTTATTGGAAAAACTTAAACGCAATAGCGGGTGTCGCAGTATTGTTCTTTCTGTCGCTTGTTTTTGCAAGCTGGACGATGATGCAGACTCCTCTGGGATTGAGCACGCTTGTTCTCTTTTTAACCTTGTTTATACAGGAGATCCGTATAAACAATAAGCAGATAAGGAGAAGTCAACGAAAAGTTTATTTATCTTACGTGATAATCTTTTTCAGCTTATTTTTATTTAACGCAAGTGTGCATCAAACAAGACTCTCTACATTTGGACAAAGTGATATAGTTCAGTTTTTGGGTGAACATGAAGCCGGAATTCATATGAATGGTAAAGGTTACCACTTGATATGGACAAAAAGATCATTTCTAAGTACTGTGTACTTCTACAACTTGTATGAACGTCGTGGATTATTCTTTTATCGCGTTAACTCTAAAGTCATCTATTATACAATACATCCATCTAGGGAAGTTGACCACGGTGCTGTCAAGACATTCCTTTATTACACTAAAAAAGAAGGCAAGATAGTAGATTAAGTCGGTGAATTCATGGTCAGTCGCTTTGGATACTAACTTTAACGAATCGGTTAAAGGACAAGAATGTCAATAGGTCGGACCCAAAATTAGGGCATAAGCAAATGCGTCTATGTCTGACTTAGAACAATTGTTTTATAAGACAGGATTCTATGCTGTCAATTATCGAACAAATAAATTTTATCCGTAATGATAGCATAGGAGACTCGTTAAAGCCTACCCTAACGTATCGACTAAAAACATCTCAAAATGAGGCCTTGAATCTGATTCAAATAAGTGACCCGAAACGATCTTTAAGATCGTTTCGGGTATTTTTTATAGGGAGTTGTCCGTAGCCGTTGCTATAATAGACATTAGAATGAAGGGGGCAATCATGAGCAAGTCAGCAAAACAGATAGCGGACGAGTTGAGCATAAGCCGGCAAAGGGTTCAGCAGATTATAAGACAACTTCCCGCTAGCAAGAGGCCACAAAAGGCAAGCGGACGCTACGCAATTAACGCAATCTCCGAAGATGCTATAAAGTCAGTGTTTTACGGTAATCCCGCCAATCAAAGTAAAGAACAAGGCAACGCAAGTAGCGTCAAAAAGAGGCAAGAAGACGCCACTGAATCCGAAAGTCATTCTGAGACAGCCGATCCAAGCGCCGTGATTAGTGTTCTCAAGGAGCAATTAAAGGCAAGCACTAGTCAGCTGAGTGCTAAGGACGAGCAAATCAAGGAGCTACACAGGTTGCTCGATCAATCGCAGCAACTCCAGTTGATGGCCGAGCATAAGCTGAAGCAGCTTGAGGCACCAAAAAATGAGCTAGAGAGCGCCGCTGAACCGACCGCTGACAAAAGCCACACACGATCGCCAGAAGCGCCGAGAGCGGCTGAAAGTGCCCCAGAACAGAGGCTATCTTTTTGGCGGCGCTTGTTTGGCCGGCAGAAATAACAAACAGCCTCCGCGTTGGCGGAGGCTGTTTCACTAAGTTTTCGACTGCTTTTTGGTATACTGGTTTAGTCGCTACGCCTTTTTGCGTGATACCGCGCCTAGAGGTGGTGATAGTTCATGAATTCATTCGATAAAGCGATCATCGCGCCGCTGCTTGTTGGTGTGTTTCTGCTCTTGTTGAAATACGCGCTGGATAACCACAAGTAGTGTAAGTAGCGGCAAAATCCAGCACTTGGCACCGGGCCATCATCTTCTTGCGGAGATGATGGCTTTTTTCGACACAAAAAAATCCGTGCAGCTTGCGGACTACACGGATCTGTGATGTTCATAAATTCATTCGATTACGTTCATTTTAGCATAGATTATGACCAGTTGCATTTATAAATCTTTGCTTGAGGATCTGCGTACAAAGTTATTGTGAATTTCAACCTGAACTACTTGGCGGCCACGCTTCGCTTGAAATAGTTCCAAGTCCATGTCAAAAATTTTTAGATTGATCTCTCGGATAGCCTTTATTAAGACATTGCGCTTTAAAAGCTTGTACTCGTAATTTTTGGGAGCACCCAACCATTCTTTGAAATCATATGGAGAGCCTTGAACAATGGCAATTGTTTGCCCGTGGTCGTTATCAGCTTCTCGCATGAGTTTATATAGCAAGATAGCATATTTGCTTTTTAGTTGAACAGTGTCTTCTAAAAGATATTGAGTATAGTGCCCAATATCTTTTAGGCGCAATAAAAAAGGAGCAAAGTCTTTGTTGATCTTAAGCTCAATTTGGCCGTTTTCCCAAACTTTAGCGCGTTCAAACCAACCAGTCATTGTAATAGATTTCTCTTTTTCGTTATAAATAAAGACGTCTTTTTTTCGCATGTCATTGAGATTTTTTGCTAATTGCGAATATGAAGTTCCGCTCCGCTTGAGATTAAGAACACTTGTTAACTCGTACATAGAAGTATGTAACACATTAAAATGCTCATCAGTAGGTTTGATTTTTGAAACCACATAATCCATGATCTTAAGTTCGCGAGCACTCAGGTCATGGCGAGCTTTAGTAATAAGATCGTTATGTTCTGCAACTAGGAAGTAACGCTGATCCCGAATTTCCTCTTTATTGAAATCGCGGTCATTTTTCCATAAAAGTTTTTTTACATCTACCATCGGCAATCCTCCACTTAAAAAGTAGCCTATCACAAATGGTGACTCATAGAAAAGCGAATTTCTATTTTTAGTCCCCTATCGTGAACTTTTTAGTCCCCTATCGTGAACTTTTTAGTCCCCTATCGTGAACTTTTTAGTCCCCTATCGTGAACTTTTTAGTCCCCTATTAGTCGATTTAAACGCGTGGTTGAGGCGTTTTCGATCCCCTAAGTACTTAAAGTATTTAGAAGTATTTAAAAGTATATATAGCGCGCGCGAGGCTTGTGTTTGTGTTTTGCTTGTTAATAATCACAAAAGACCTTGGGGAGAACCTCTCCCCAAACCCCATAACAAACCCTGGTCGCTTTACTCCCTAAAAAGGTGTGGCTGCGCCACATTTCACTCCGGCTTCGCCTGCGCGCCGTTGGCTTGCCCTAGCGCGCTTCGCTTGCGTGGCTCAGAAGAACCTCAGCTGAAGCTTCGGTGGGCTATCGCCATTCACCGACAAAGGCACGTTGCCTAAATTTGATCAATCACTAAAGCTTTTTATTGGTGTCGTGAACCTATGCTGATAAAAACGGCTTAGAACGCTTATATTTGCGTTCTAAGCCGTTTTTGATGTAGAGAGCATTAATTCTACCCGCCAGAGCAAGAAACGCTAGTACAGGCCCTTTAGCGCTTTTTAAACTCACTGCTTTGATAACCAGTCCTCAATGATATTTGATTTGGTCACGCTGACATGGTACTTAGCCAGTTCCGGATTTTGATTCACTTCCTGTTGCTTTTTTGCGACCAGCTGATTCAATTTCGCAATCGCCTGATCGGTCAAAGTGAACATGACCCGGTGTGTTTCGTCTTGCTTTGTCAT
>NZ_JBWOEE010000005.1:0-7353 GCF_056583465.1 Lacticaseibacillus sp. YLM2-1 | reverse complement strand
GTGGTGAAAGTCGGTGGCTTCAGAGTACTTGTGATTGTGGCCGTAAGTGATTTTAGCGGCATCGGTATTTGTTCTATTGTCTGCAAAGATAGGTTGGGCTGTTACGTTCTATAACGCGCTCACCGGCGCAAGGGTCTGCGTGTAAGTGGCCTTGAGCTCAATGCTAAAGACCGCGTTAACGGGGAGGGTTTCCTATTGTGGGCAAATAGGTTGTTGGGCTTTCGCTTTCTATAACGCGCTCGCCAGCGCAGAAGCTTGAGTATAAGGACCTTGGTCGCAATGACCAAGCCCGGGTCATCACGCCCAAGGCCACTTATACTCCAGCTTCTAAGCGCGCTGGCTCACGCTCACAAAAGAAAGATCCCAAACAATTTCTAAGTTGCCCAGAGATGATAAGTTCATTTTTCGGAATTTCTCCATACCGTTTGGGCCAAAAAAATGATTGAATATTTCAACGACTTCATCAATATCAGCGTAATCATCAAGATTTTGCTGCGTTGATAGTAATATGGCTTTTAAATCCTTTTCAGGAATTGTTGGGTGGCTATCTGGTCGTTTAGATGATCCGGGACCACAGCTCAATTCAATTGCTAAGTTTCTTAATATGTCAGTAAGCATGGCATCTAGGCTCCTTTTGAGGACAAATTGGCATGCTATAATATTCCTACCGGCTTGTCCGGTGTCTGGGAGTATTGCCAGCCTCGCCAAGAATGGCGATACTCCTTCTTAAACTCTAGTGTCCGTTTATATTGTGAAGTCCGTTGAGAAGTTCTTGCCGTGAACGATTCTCATCGGCTTCTTTTTTTGACCTATCGGCCTCTGCTTGTTGTTCTTTTGCGGTTGTCCCAAGCCGAATCCCTTTTACCTTATCAGTTGCACGGAATTTTTCCTCCTTGGTTAATTCTGAATTGTACTTGATATTGTCTAATGCAATTTTCTCGTCCCAGACACCCTTAGAAAAATCGTCATGTTCTTTGGTTTCTGCCTTCCAAGAAAATGAATATCCAACAATTTTGCCACCGCGACCCTTGCGTAGTTTTCGAATAGACAAGCCTTTGAATATTGGGCTTAACTCCTCTTTGATAGGCTTAATCACAACTTGATCAATGTGATTAACTCGGTAACTCTTGGGTATGTCCAGAAGCGTCCGGAAATCTTCCATGGTGAAATTTCGAGTGCCTGCAGTCCGATATTGCTTGAGAAGCCGGAACATACTCTTGGCATAGGTGCTATTCAAGTGAGCAAATTGCTCTAGGCTGAATCTAGTCCATTGGGCTAGCTGGTTAAATATGCCTTTGAAATCAGGGTTTACTGCAATTCTAACTTCTTGGTTATCGCGATCAATTTGATATCTGTTGAAAGCAACAAAACGGGTCAAAGTATGCCCGTCATCGGTGTAAGCGTTGAGAGAGATAAGTTTCGAGTAAGTGGAGTCCAGTTCTTTAACGAAACGTTCACCGTGATCTTTGTATTGGCTTAATGCTCTTAGTTGCTCGAAAGAGAACGTGATTTCATCAGTTCCCTTTTCATGAATGCGGGAAACGATGGACATTAATAAATTCATTTCCCGTGAGTTGAAATGTCGTAGTGGAATTTCATTTAACCGATTTCCGTACTTAACAATTTCGTTCGTCATTTTAGTTATCCTCCTATCGTTTATAGTACAAGTGTAAGCCCCTAAACATGCATAGTATAAAGGCGTGTATGCATGCGGGTTTCTTTTAATGCCCTAAAAAGTGTCCGTATTTGACAATTTTGCTTGTCATTTTGGTTACTTCTTTCGTTGATAGTGTAAGTGTAAGCCCCTAAACATGCATAGTCAAAATATACGTATGCATATAGGCTTTTTTTTATGCCCTAAAAAGCGCGTAAATCTATGCACATAAGCGCGTAAATCTATGCACATAAGCGCGTAAATCTATGCACATAAGCGCGTAAATCTATGCACATAAGGTGTGAAACACCATGGTATCAAAGGCGTGAAACACGCCTAAAGAGGGTTAAAGAGGTTTATAAAGAGGTTATAAAGAGGCACGCTCCAAAAATACGGAGCTAAGAAGACCTTGGGGAGAACCTCTCCCCAAACCCCATACAAGACCTGGTCGCTTCGCTCCCTAAAAAAGGAGTGGCTTCGCCACTTTTAACTCCGGCTTCGCCTGCGCGCCTATGGCTTGCTCTAGCGCGCTTCGCTTGCGTTGTTCAAGGAAACCTCGGCTAAAGCCTCGGAGATGGCTTACTTTCTAGGCTGAGTCCATTGCAGTACATTACTGACACTGCTTTTGAGATCGTCGAGACCTTGGAGATTATCTGGTTGTTTATTAAGTTCATCTTGCAATGCATGGGCATCGTCATCGAGAGCGTCAACGGCCTGTTTAACAGCGTCAGTAGGCACTAACATCGCTTTGTATTGCTGATCGAGAGTCGCTTGTCTAGCTGCCAACTGATCTACTTTTGTTTTCAGGGCAGGAAGTCGCTGCTTTGCTTGCTGCAATACCGCGGCTTGCTCTTGTTGGTGTATCTGTATTGCCGAATGAATGCGTCCGTTAGGGAGCAACCACGAGGAGAATGCCAAGATAATCGTCACAATAACTGTGAAGGTCAGCAACCGCCGCCAAGAGTGATACCAACGGAATGAATCGAAAAACTTATGCAAACCAATTCCTCCTTTACTTCATGAACAAGTGCCACAGAAGATCAAAAACAAGACCATATGGGACGGCGATTGAAATACCTAGTCCAAGATGGCTAAGTACAACCTCCCAGTAGTTATGACGTTCGTTAGCTTTGGCAATTTTGTCATCAAGTTCTTGGGAATAGGCTTTATTTTCGTCCTGAATTTCTTTCAAGGCCTTCATCTTTGCCGTATCGATCTCTTCATTCGCGTCAAAGGTCGTGTTAGCAATATCATTCTTAGCATTCTGGAGCTTGGCGATAGCGCCTCTCACAGGTTTAAGTAGTTCTTCAGGAACGGCTTTTTGTTTGAGATCACTAAGTGCGTTGGCCATATCCTCTTGTGTTTCGCTAAGTTGTTCAGCAAGTAGTGGTTGGAAGGCATTAATCAACGTTTGCTTAGTTGCAGGCATATCAGCTAGATCAATCGTGCCCTTTTGAATGCTTTCAATCAGTTCTAAGTAAAATTCCTCCGTATCGTCATCCATTAGCGTTCTTGCTCCCATCCGCGGCTTATTTTCCTTGCAGCCCTTTGGGCAAGATCAAATGCCCTGTTTTTGGCAAGCAAGGATTGAGTAATATCATGTTGCTTATTGCGCTGTTTCATGAGTTCTAAGACCGATTTTGTTCGTGACTTGAGTCGTTTTTCAAAAGCGCCGCGGATTTTCTCTCCAAGGCCCTGTACTCGTCCTGCAAATCGGTTAACTGCCGTTTCAAGCCTGATAAACGGTTCTCGTAGTCTTTCGCTAATTCGCTGATTGCTTTGTCGTATTTGCTTTGCAACTGATTCAGTGCGCTGTCTAGTGCTTGATCGTATTTCTGCTGTAGCTCGTGTTGATACGTGCTCAAATTGTTGTTCTGGTTTGACCACGGTGACTTGCCTTGCTCTTGATCGGTTTTCCAGCTCATGGATAATGCGCTCCTTCGAATAATCTTCTCCAAGTCGTTTACTTCTCACCGTGTGTAATGCGCCGTTATTGCTCCTGAAATGAAAGGAGAACCAATCTCCGCCACGGTCGCGTACTTCTATTCCTGAATGAGTCAAACCGTCTTTAAGAGCCTTATATGAGCTTACAGAGGGATCCTCCATGACGGCGTTGACGCGTTCCCGCAAATCGCGCATATATGAATATTCTTTTTTCTTTACCAATGCTTTTTCTGCTTCGGAAATACGGTCATGAACAGGTTCAAGTACGTGCCACCCCTCACGTTCCGCAATCTGATCATTAATCTCACGGGCTAGGTGAATGCTGGTACGCGGCGGCTCATGGAACTTTTTACCAGTTTCAAAACTGACTTTGTTGATAATGATGTGATTGTGTAGGACATGATTTTCGTTATCTAAATGGGTATAAACAGCGGCCTGATTGTGAGGGTACATATGTTGCGCAAGTTCAACGCCAAGGTCGTTGGCTCTTTGCCAATCAGATCGGTTAAGAGCGTTTAATTCTCTACAGTCAAATGACTGAATAATTCGCAAGCACTGGTTGCTTTGCTGATCCTGATTAAACAGTGAGCGGGTTGCAGCAAATTGTTCCTTAGCAATTTCGGGATCGATACCATTAGTTCCACCCATTGCAACAGCACGGTAATCAGGATAAGGACGTTCAAGATGATGATCTTCAAACCATTTGTCCGTGTTGGCCTTCAATTCTTTGTCTTTACCAAGCGCGTAATTGATTGAGCCAGCAGCACTCTTTCCTGAACTCATTTTCGCAATTGTAGCCATAAATTCCGGTAAGCCTCCTTTGCTTCTTGGAGGACGGCTTTTGCTTCCTTCAAATCATCAGTATTAGCTAGAGGATTTTGGTTTAATCTACGAGCAATTTGGTTGAGATTCGTTCCCTGACGAGTCAATTCGATCAGAAGCTTTTTAGCGTCATCATCATTGAAATATGGTGTCTTTAGTTTTGATTTTAATGCCATCTGCTTTGCATATTGTCCAATTGAAAGACCAAAGGTACTTGCAGACAAGGATAGCTTCTCAAATTGCAGATCATTGATACGGAATGAAACATGATTAACCTGCTTATCTTCAGGGCTTTTATTATTGATAATTTCACCTCCAGTAATTGAAACATGTTCGCTAATCGCTCACAGGTTTGCAATAAATATGTAAGTCATAATGCTCGCTACGCGCTCACATTCAGACTAACATCTTTCTCTAAAGACGCAAGCTACCCGTATGTGCCACATTTTGCTTTGCAAAAGTGGCACCTACCGCTTGTAAGAAGGGAGCTTTGCTCCCCTCTTAACTCCCTACAAGTTCATGGCCGATGACCTACTCGGTCACGGCCACAAAATGCACAGTCGATTTTGCTTTGCAAAACGACTTAAACCCGCTTTCTTTTTCTTCGAAAAAGAACCAAAAAGAAAAGACCGAACTTGCTGTTCGCAAGCCGGCCTTTTTTACAACCAGTTAATTGTGATATTGGTCTGATGATGTTGGTACTGATTCACGATTTGATTTTTGGTCATCAATCGTTAAATTATGAAGGATTTTATTGGCCTGTTCAAAGCTTTTAGCATTGGATTTCTTGTAGAAAAGACGACCAAGTTTTTGGTATTCCTTTGCTAATGCCCTTTGCTTACGTACCTTGAGCTTCTTTTCAAGATCTTCGATCTTCGATAATTCTGACATTTTTACACCTCCTAATTCATCTGAACCTCAACGCTATATTAAGCAGTAAAGGGTGATGATTATCTTACTAGCTAAGTTGATTTAATTCTGGTGAGGCACTGTGTGTAGACAGCAGTAGCCAGAGAAGATTGTATGCCTCGTACTATATAACCACTAGCTACAACTAGTTTAAGCAATCTTCATAAAAAGAGAAGGCGGGTCCTTCTCCTTTTTTTATGCCATCTTTGGGGACTTATAGCAAATCATCTAAGAAACTGTTTGAGGTCTTTGAAAGACGCTTGAATTTCCGGTAAAATATGTAAAAAAAAAGGACTTCATTATGACTGATTATCCAAGCAATATCACTCGTGACCAATTTGAATTGATTCGCGTTGACCTTGAGACGTTTCGCAAGCGTACATGTCCTCGAAGGGTGGACCTATTTGATGTCTTCAATGCAGTGCTTTACGAGCTTCGTACGGGCGCTCAATGGCGTCAGTTGCCGCATGATTTTCCGAAATGGCAAACCGTTTACACTTACTTTGCCATGTGGTCAAAACCATTAGCTAATTCGGAATATTCCCTGATTGACCTGCTTTTAAAAAAATTGTCGCTCGAGAGCGATTACGAATGGGACGATCGGTACGAACGTCGTTCGTAATTCTTGATGCGCAAAGTGTCAAAAATACGGCAACACCCCAAAATAAAGGGTATGATGGCGGCAAGAAAATCAGTGGGATTAAACGCCACCTTGCCGTTGATATTAATGGTCTCCCATTCGCGATCCACATTACCACAGCTAATGTCTCCGAACGGGACGGTGCGATCGCTTTACTCGCGTTAAATGAAGAGCAGTTTGATCTTGTTCAGCGAGTGATGGCCGATGGTGGCTATACAGGCGACAACTTGGCCAGTCGGTCCATGCAATCATTGGTGCAGATGTCATTATCGCCAAACAAAGTGATCTGAAGAACGGTCAAGTAACGCCACAGCGCTGGGTCGTGGAACGTAGTTTCAGTTGGTTAACCAACTGGCGACGGCTTTGGTTCAATTGCGAACGCAAGTTAAATACCAGTAAAGTCATGGTTGCTATGGCCTTTATAGGGATCCTGCTTGCTCGTCAATAGAGACCTCAAACAGCTTCTAAGCGGGCTGGCTTACGCTCACAAAAAAATCACCCCTACGATCATACGTATCGCAGAGGTGATTCCTTTTTACGGTTCAATGATCACTGCAACTGCTGCAATTCTCATCGATTCGTTGTGCTTACTACTGGGTTTTGCCCATCAACGACAGTGGTGCCGCTTCTGATCATGCTTGCAATGCAGTTCGTGAGTCTTGAGCCGCCTGACGACAAACACTACTCAATCCATTACTGAATTTCAATGTTGTGACCAGACTCCTTTGATTCAGTCAACTTTGGGCATGTGATGTTGAGAACACCATCTTTGTAGTTTGCCTTGATGTTGCTGTCATCAACGTTTGGCAGTTGATAGCTCCGACTCATCGTGCCATAGCTGCGTTCGGACATCATGACGTTGCCGTTCTTGTCGGCGTGATCTGTGATGTCATCCTTGTGAACATTGATGCTCAAAATGCCATCATGGTAGTTCAACTTGATGTTGTTCTTATCGATCCCAGGAACATCAACATGAACTTCGTAAGCGTCCTTGGTCTCCTTAACGTCAGTCAGCAATCCGTTGACGGCCGTGCTGACAATGGAAGGAGTTGCCCAATCCATCCAGTCAGATACCGGGCCGAAGAACCGACGCGCCAAGTTGTCAAAGAACGGATCATTAACATCATTCATCAACTCATTATTACGACGATTCATAACTTCATTAGCCATAACAGATAACTTCCTTTCAATCAGAGACTTTGGGGATTCAGGAGAACGATCTTAGCTCCGGAGCCTTTGTTCCTTCTCCCTCGCTCCACCTATAGTTATACCACAAATTAGCACTTGTGAACTCCGAGTGCTAAAGTTTTTTGAAAAAAGTTTGGTTAGCGGTTGTTATGGGGCGTCATTATTGTGTTTTCGGGTTGTGTATTTAACTATACCT
>NZ_JBWOEE010000004.1:0-27658 GCF_056583465.1 Lacticaseibacillus sp. YLM2-1 | reverse complement strand
AATTAAAACTCCCTTTCTTGACTGACACACGCTGTCTCAAAAGAGAGTTGCTAAAACATTTGATTTGCTTTAAAATACAAATCTGATATGCTCTAACTGAATTACAAAGCCTCACGGCTAAATGAATGCTTTGTAATTTACCAGCATGTGTCTATTTCTTGGTTGCCCAGTCGGCAACTTTTTTAATTTCTAACAACAAAAAATGGACTAAATAGCTTCGGTTAGCTACTTAGTCCATTGGTTTTAATTTGTGTTTTTTAACTATCCTTAACTTGTCCTTACGGGCTGGTTTGCGGTATAATTAACTTACAAATTAAGAACAACGTTCAGACGATTTTAACTTGCCGGTCTAAATCGTCTGAATCTAAGTAGCTGTCTGTTAGCTACTTGCTAAACCTAAAATCCCTGATTCCTCGTGAATCGGGGATTTTTCTGTTTAGCTTGATCTTTGTATTCGGTTGTTAAATTAGTCTTAGTCTAGCATAGCGCTTACCTAGCAGCAACTTTATTTAGTCTTGTATACTTTGCCAGCTTTTGGTTGAAACCAGTAAGCGATAGAAGATACCAGTAAATACTCAAATAATATAAAGACACTAAAATGCTTGGCCGTATTAATATCAAAAGCACTAAATATAAGGAGCATAAGTAACCCGATGAAATAAGTGATAAACAGGGACATTATTTGTAAAATTCTTACGACAATACGACGATTACCACTGATTCTTTCAAAGAAAAGTTGTAACCAATATTGCATTGGAAATAACCACTGGCGAATAAAAAAAGCGGTCATCTACTAGGTGCTTTTTGGCAATTCCAATGGCTGGAATTATCCAAAAGACAATAAGGCTGGCAAGCAAAAATGTAACATTTATTGAAATTTCCATAACAACTCCCCCCTTAAAGTGACATCACATATTTTTTATAAGCTCATTTAAAAATTTGGAGGCAGACTTAAAATTATGTTCTTTAGCCAGACCATCAAGTCTTTTGCGTGCGCTAGGTTGAAGTGAAAAGGTATAGTTCTTAGTACGTTCCTCTTCATCTTTAAAAACAGGAATAACAAGTTTATCTTTAGTATCAGTTTGCTGTTCTGTTTCATTTTTTTGTAGTGCCTTTTTTATGTTTTTGTTCTCTGGATCGAATGCCATAGGTAGTCCTCCTTTATAATTCACATGTATACGTATTGAATGTACATGTGATTAACGCGTGTACAAAGCATTTATAACTTTTCCGTGATTTCATTAAATGTTTTGTCCATACTATCAAAAAATTCATGTTGATCAATATATGTTTTGTGGTCTTCAGCCATTTTTGAAAGAGATTTTTTATCCAACGTTGAACGATTGAATAGCTCCTTTTCTGGAACTGTAGCCAATACACTGGGATCGCCTTTTAAGGCTTTTAATAACTCGCGAGATGATCTTGTGTTGTGTTTAATCATGTTGGCGATAAAAAATAATTTTGTCGTGACATAAGATTTTCTAGTAGAGTAATCAATGGCTTCTTTGCGTAATTCGTTAATTCTTTCTTCTAGGTTAAATTTTGCATTATACCCATGTTCGCTAGGTGTGATTGGACTAAGGATAGCATTACTAATGATTACTGCATTCTTGGTAGCAGTAGAAAAATCTGGGTGACAATCCAAAATAATATACTCGAATTTTCCTAAATTTAAACGTTCATAATTATCTGACAACCACATGTAGAGGAACATGTTTTTGTTAGTCTTATTTTCAATGGTCCGCTCAATATCGTCAAGGTGCATGTCTCCGGCAATTAGACTAATATAAGCACTTATTTCATGTATTTTGACTTTCCCTCGATCTAAGAAAATGTTGCCAACGGTGTCTTGATTGTCGTAAATGTTGTAAGTCTGGGTTAAATTACTTTGGTGGTCTAAGTCAATAAATAAAACATGCTTGCCATTTTTTGCTAACCATTCACCATAATTAAAAGCTAGGGTAGTTTTACCAACGCCGCCTTTTATAGCTGAAAATGTAATAATTTCCATTAGTTTCCCTCCTCATACATGCTAAGTAAGCTTAATAAATATCACTACATGTATAATAGCACGTAGCACGTATATTTGCAAATGGTACATATGATTTATATTCATGAATGATTAGTATACACTAGCTAAGTGTCCTATCTCTTGATATTAAGCTTTTTACGATATCGAATAAAAGTTGTCCGCTTGATCCCGGTATTCCGAGCAACGTCTATGTCACTCATGCCTGCCTGATAAAGCTTAAAAGCATGTTGCAAGCGGGGATCATCTTGGGTGTATTGGGGTTTACGTCCGTGATATTTACCTTGCTGAAGTAATTTATGTTCTAATTGTATTTGTGTAAGTTTTTGGTTGGCCCTTACTTAAATAAAAATATAAACTCTGTCATAGCTTTTGTCTTCTCGTGTACGGGGGAAGAACGGGTCACTTTCAAATTGAGCAAAGGCACAATATAAATATCAATTGCCTAACGACTGTATGATCAATCAAGAGTAACTTTTATTTTTAGTGTGAATTGTTCTAGTAACAGTAATTAAAAAACAAAAAAGTGTGACATAACCTTAAGTTACATCACACTTGGCGATTAGATATGCAGGGACCTTTCCAGTTCAGTTAACTCTTTAGAATTTTGCGAGTTAGGAAAGCAATGTATACAGCTCCTTATCTATTCTGCAGTAGCAGTGCTTAAAACCCAGTTAAGCCAGTTTTTCACAGTGCTACGTCGTCTTTTTGCAGTTGTACTACTGCGCACAGACATAGCATTGGCTAATAAGACATGATCGATATAATCATTATCAAATTCACCACCATTATGAAGAGTATTTACGAATATTAAATTAAAGCATTTGGTTGATAGGATTTGTTTAATAATAATTTTATTTCTATTGTCAGAGTTAGGTAAATCGGCAACGTATTTTCCTAGTTTTGTCAACTCAAATTTTCTTTCAACTTTGCTAGCAAATCCAAGATAACGAAGAGCGTTTCCATAATAATCACCTTGTCGTTCATTAAACTGGTAGTCACTACCTAATTCAAATTTATCTTTAGGAGTCCGTAAATGCTGCAGCATGTCCAAAACACGTGTAAGACTATCTGCTTGTGGAAATGTGATGGTATCTTTCAGATTAGGACTATCCTTACTGATTTGTTTAACATTTTCAAGAGTAATAGCCAAGCTTTGATCCACAATGAAATTTACTTGTTTAACACGTCGAATACTTGAATAGTTGTTCGGTTCTGTGAATTCAAATACATGAAAAGCGTAGACATTGTCTGCATGTGTAAGATATACCGGTAGTACTTTTTTGTCTATATTAAGATTGGTATAGCCGCGAAAGGGGTAATAAAGCTGTCTGATCATGAAATCTTGTGGAATTCTGTTTTTGGCTTCTATTACAAGTAAATTATTTAAATTTTCAAAGCCCGCATCGATTTCTACCTGGCTATTATGAACGCTAAACGAATAAGGACTTTTAGAATCTTTTAAATCTATTCGGTACTTTAATTCTCCCGATTTGAGACGACCTGTTATAGTGCTTATAGCAGACGGCTCACCGTCATTAGTCCCCATGATCATGTCTATCATACCAGTCATTTGGGCGATGTTTAAAGCAACAGCTTCTGATGTTACTGGGAAATGATCAAATGAATGTATCCATTCAGGCATTTTAACACTAATAGGTTTGACTTCTTCATATTCAAGCTTTTTGTATGCTTTAAATTTTCCGATTACATAGGTTCCACGACTATCAGGCAGTACAGACAAGCCATTCTCTCGAAAAACTTTAGGACGAGCATCTGACCAGTCAAATTTAGTCATCAGTCTTGGTTCACGGAATTCTTTAATTTGCTCTGCCTTTAGCTTACATACACCATTTTGGTCTATTTCATTCAAGATATCATATTTTGCAAATAAGTGATTCCAGGCAATGTCTAGTTTATTACTTTTATCCATTGACGTACCGCCTACCTAATTACCTGTTTTGTAATTCATGATCAATACTTCATCAACTCGGCCACGCCCAGCACTATTCGAATTTATGTTTCTTGTAGCTGTAACGGTCCTAGTTGTTTCTTGATATTCTTTATACAGATCTTCGATCAACTGTACCTTGGAATTAGAAAGCATAGCATTAACACCCCGTTTTGTAAGTTCATTGAACACATCACGCAAACGTTCCTGTTCTTCTCTTCCAAAACCATTCAAGGTGTAACCAACAAAACTTTGTTTATCTTCTGATATGGGAGCATAAGGGGGATCTAAGTATACAAAGTCCCCCTTCTTGGCACTTTTAATAGCATCATAGTAATCACCATTAAATATAGTAGCGCTTGATCTATTTAAATATAGTGAAACTGCATGTAAAACTTCCTCATTAACAATAGCAGGATTCTTGTAGCGACCATAAGGAACGTTAATCTGACCTTGAGAATTTACACGAAATAAGCCATTAAATCCGGTTTTATTAAGATAAATGAATCTTGCAGCACGTTCTGTATTAGAGCGTTTTTGTAGTTCACCAGTACGATCCCAAGCACGCATTTGGTAATAGTAGTCACTACTGTTATTAAGCTCATGCTTTTTGAGTAAATGGATTAAAGAATCGACGTCATCTCTTACTACTAAGTAGGTATTGATTAATTCATCATTAAAGTCGTTAATTACGGGGTGTGGACATTGTATATCCAAAAAAACAGCGCCCCCTCCCACGAATGGTTCGTAATAATCTTTAATCTTTGACGGCAAATAACGTTTTATTTCTGGTAATAATTGTCGCTTTCCCCCAGCCCATTTGACAAAAGGCTTAACTAAAGGATTTTTGTGTATTGTCATTGTATAAGTTCTCCTTTAGATTCTATTTTCCAATTTAAATACTAATTAAAAATGCGACTAACTTCCAGTAGCATCATTATTAAGTATTTATTATTTTATGCCTGCTTTAGGGCATCTAATCTATTCTGATTATCTCATGTAAACTGGTTCAATGCACATCGAATTTCTTTCGATACCTGATAAAAGTTGTCCGCTTGATCCCGGTATTCCGAGCAACGTCTATGTCACTCATGCCTGCCTGATAAAGCTTAAAAGCATGTTGCAAGCGGGGATCATCTTTGGCATATTGAGGCTTCCGACCATGATATTTACCTTGTTGTTTAGCCAGGGCAATGCCTTGTTGCTGACGCTCAATGATCCGCTTACGTTCGCTTTCAGCCTGATACTTATACAGTTCAATGATGAGGTTAGTCATCAGTTGACGCAAGTTAGGATCAGCAATCCCTGTCATGGACGGCAAATTTAACACATCTAGGGTGGCCCCCTTATTTTGAATGGTGTTCATGATCTTAGTTAAATCCTGGTTATTTCGGCCTAAGCGATCTAATTCAGTGACCAGGACAATATCACCCTCACGAATATAGGCCAACATTTTTTGCAGTTCTGGCCGATTCGTGGTGGCCCCGCTTAATTTATCCGTAAACAGTTTATCAACGTTTTTTAAAGCCGTTAACTGCCGATCTAAATGTTGCTCTCTGGAACTTACCCGGGCATACCCGATTTTAGCCATTTTTAGCGCTTCCTTTTGGACAGTTCTAATGAACATTTGTAATTCCTAGTATAGCACAGAATAAAAAAAGGCCACTAGGGTATACCCTAATGACCATAAAGCTAACTTATTGAAAAGGAAAAAATTCTCCTTCCCCTAGACGATCCGTATTTAAACTTGAATTTATAACTTTTTGATTTCCATTTGCCATTTGCAATAAATCTTCTAGGGTTGTAGCTTTTGAATGAAAAGGAGATTCTTGATAGGCGATTTCCCAATCTCTCAAAATATTATAATCTTCTGAAAACTCTATGTTCTTTTTAACACCCTCAAAATCCGGAAATAATATGGTACTGATGGCTCCGTTTTCTTTTAAACATTTTTGTAA
Organism: Lacticaseibacillus sp. YLM2-1; assembly: GCF_056583465.1. NCBI lineage: Bacteria > Bacillati > Bacillota > Bacilli > Lactobacillales > Lactobacillaceae > Lacticaseibacillus > Lacticaseibacillus sp. YLM2-1. The sequence goes on along the minus strand of NZ_JBWOEE010000004.1, from coordinate 21,720 downwards.
ATAATTTCGATCTCTTTGCGGTAGTTCGAAAGTTATTTTTTCTAAAAGAGTTTCATTATTCCATGAGTATTTATTGCCGGATTGCTTCAAAAAATCATCAGGATTATTAGATTGAAGCCAATCAGCCAATATTTTAATTTGAGAGCTTCGAATTTTAGCCTCATTGTTTACTTTTGCGCTATCTATGCTAGATAGCAGCCCCTGTTGTGCTTTCATTCTTTCGTTTTTATCATCTGTATCATATACTATTAGCGGTAATTTAGGATATTGATTCTTTAACTCATCATATAAGGTCTTATTAAGTCTATATATGCAATACTTGTGCTTGTTGAATTCTTCTCTAAGACAATACATTTTACGATCGATATGTTGATCCAAAATATTGTCATTAACAAACTGTTTAATATAACTGGTGAATGCAAAGTATAAAGCTACATAGACCGAATAACTCCAGTCGAGATAACTAGTGCTGAGTCCGTAGTGTTGAGAAAGGCCATCTGCCAGCCCATTCATACCTACTTCTGAATACCCTCGTTCAGCGGCTTTTTTAACAACGTCAGAATAAATATTATATTGGTCAAAACTGACGTCTGCTTTTAACTTTCTAGCTAGAGTTGGAACTAAATCATATTTTTCAAATGCACACCCTCGATAAATGAAATTGCTATTAGCCTTAGCTTCTGAAATGATTTCTTGTAACCTAGCCAATATTTTATTCCTCCTGTATATTTAAAGTTAGTAGAGAAGTTAAGGCGGTGGCTATTTCCAATCGGAGGTGGTGCTTATGGTGTTAAACCTTTAAAGCCCATAAATCCTAACGAAAGGAGTAGCCTAAGTGTCCGTGTCGGACGCTTTACAGTTAATGCTGGCTTTCGGTACGTTTATCGTAGCCTTAATCGCATTAATTGTTGAGCTGATCAAAAGTCAGCAAAAAAAATAACCGCCTTAGCTCTGGCCAGCCAGCGGTTATTAAATATCGTTAAAATCTGCCACCGTCTTTAACGGCTCTACATGGGAAGTCCTGTTCTAGCGGGGCTTCCTTTTTCTGACTTCATTATAGCATGCCCTTTAAAAACTGGCTAACGTTTCAGACTTTGATCAGATTCAGGATCAGGTTGTTTGATTCCCGGATTCTGTTCAGCAAATGCTTGTAGCTGTTTTTGTGTTCGATTACTGATTTCATGGTGTATATCATTTAGTTTATTTTTTAGTTCTGATTTTTGTTGTGGGTTCCTTGCTTGCTGAACTTGTTGTTGCAAGCCTTGATAGGACTTATTAAGTTCCTGAGCTGATAGCTTTTTTAGATCATGCTCAGGTTCTTTTTGTGCTTCTTGTAAGCCTAATTGTTTGGTTAACCCGTCACTAAGCTCAATCACCTTGTTACTAACTTGCTGAATTTCACTTAAAGCGCTATGGATCACGGCTTTATCTTTCGCCCAGGTAGCCACATAACCGAGTGAATAGTTACTGGTATCAACGCCAATGTTTTGCATGGCGACATATGCAACCGCTTCGGCCTGGGTTTCCTGATAGGCTCGTGGCCGATCTTTAAAGGCTGATTTTAACCCATGTAACTGACTATGTGCATATTCGTGATATAACGTCTTTAGTTTCAAAGCATTGTCGGGCTCATCGCCACCAATGACGATTTCATTAGTGCTGGGTTGAAAATACCCCTTAGCCCCATTTAGCATCGCTAAAGGCACTTCACTGACTTTAAGGTCGGTTTGCTGGTTGAGATAGTCTTTGAACGCGTTATACAAGCTCGTTACATTCTGATGATCGGCTAAATTTTCTTTGACAAAATCCTTGGCACTTAAAACTGGCTCACCGCTAGTTTGTGACACGTCAAAGACGGGTAGATAACGGTAACCGACAATGGCGCGTTCATCGGTGGTATCAAGACGCTTTTGCTCGGCTGGTGTTAACTTCTTAATAATCGGGGCCGCAATCCGAATCGCTTTTGCGCCTCGTTTGACGGTGCGGTTAAAAGCCGTCTGCCATTGCTTAAAGCCCGCGACTTGAGTGGCTTGCGGATTTTGCGCATAAATCAAATCAATGTTTCTGGCGCTATAATGATGAAATTTAGCCAGGGTATTAAGATACTGTTTAAATCGGTCACTATCGGTTAATTTTAGGATTTGTTGTTCGGCTTGGGCGACTAATTGTGCTTTCCAGGCTTTAACGTCGGCTTTACTCGGCATTGTCTACCCCCTCCTCATCTTCAAAAATATCATTCAATATAGGGGCTACGTTGATTTGAACCGGGGTCGTGCCATAAAGGGCGATGTAGCCATCAGCTGATTTTTGCCAAGCCACTTGATAATAGGCCCCGTTACCAGTGATTTCTTTTAAATACTTGTAGGTTCCTTTAGACTGCAAAACTGGTAATTCACTCCCAATGACTGCTAATTTATTATCCATTTTATGATCTCCTTTGCTTTGCTAATCTCACCCGTTGGTTAGGTTCACTTTTTGGTTTTTGAAAAGTAAACCTAAATGACGGGTTCACCAACTGGAACAACGTGAAGGGCGGTAGGGTAAGGTCTAATCAAAATCAAAACTTAATTTATGGCCGTCAAGCTTTAACTTGGCGTCAAACGACTTCCCCTTTTTGCTCTTGAAACCCTTTAATTTGCTGGTTTCACCCTTGGTAACTAACGCTTTAATTGCGGTCTTCCCGAGCGTCTTGCTACTCCATTTCTTAGGTAAGGTAAAATCTTCGCCTTGCTTGGGCTTCACAATGTAAAACTTCTGTTTATTTAAAACGGTCGCTTGCGGTGTTTCTAAGAAAACTTCGGCGGCTTTTTGCGCTTGCTGTTGGTGATCGATTTGTTGCTTAATGGCTGCACTGCCAGTCAATTGCGTGGGAACATCAGCAATCAATTTTTCCACGAACTTTTTGATTTGGTTCAAAAAGTTATCCGGGGTGCGTTCTTCGGTACTGATTTGTTGTAACGCTTGCTCCCATTTAGCCGTCATTTCTGGGCTAGTTAGCAAGGGTTCGAGTTCGACCGCTTTACATAAAGTAGTTCCCGCTTCACTGACGTGGAGCTTGTTGTTTTCAGTAACCAAATAGCCGCGTTTTTTTAACACTTCCAGCACATTGGCCCGGGTCGCACTTGTCCCAATGCCTTGCACATCTTTGAGAATCGCCTGGGCTTCTTCATCATCAAGCGTTTTACCGGCGGTTTTCATGGCCGTAATCAGGGTACCTTCGGTAAAGGGTACCGGTGGTGTCGTTTCTTTTTGCGGCGTTTGCAGGTTTGCTTGGACTTGATCGCCTTGGTGAACGAGCGGTAGGGTGGTTGCCTCTTGCTGGTCGGCTTTGTGATCATCAAATAAAGCTTGCCAACCTTGCTTAGTTGGCACCTTACCGGTTGCTTTAAAATTGGCGTCGCCAACCTGGGTGATAATGGTGGTTTCTTCGTACTCGTACGGATCAGCAAACATCGCTAACGTCGTTCTTAAAACCAAATCATAGACCTGTTGCTGTAATTTAGGTAAGGCAGCTAATTGATCTTTAGTCGGGACGACTTTAGTCATGATAATGGCGTAGTGTTCTTCAACCTTTTTCCCATTGACGTAACGTTTATTCGGGGTGGTATTAGTTAAAGAGACTTGCTTAGAGACTAAACCCAGATACTTCGTCAGATTACCCACTAAATACTCAAATTCTTCATTAGTGATATAGGCACAATCCGTTCGGGGATAACTCAACAACTTGGCTTCATATAAACTTTGAATAGCCGCTAAGGTTTGGCTGGCACTGGCATGATACCGTTTATTCATCGCACTTTGCAGACTGGATAGCGAGAATAGTTGGGGACTGGCACTCTTTTTAGCCTGCTTTTGCACGTCCTTGATTAAACCGCCCTGTGAGCCTTTCTGAACGTGTTTAGCTTGCATGAATGTCATTAGCCCTGTTTCATCTTTAAACCGCTGATAGGGGTCTAATTTTGCGACGAATTTTTGCTGATTAGCTAAAATTTCCGCATTTAGTTCAAAATAGGGTTCCGGCTTAAAGTTTTTGATTGCCTGGTCTCTTTGATAGACCATATACAAGGTTGGCGTCTGCACGCGACCAATTGAGTACACCCCACGCACCCCATTGTTCCTCAACAATAAAGTATATAAGGGACTACCATTCATACCGATCAACCAATCACTAATTTGCCGGGTTTGAGCTTCTTTATAAGCCAAATAGTCTTTGTGCCAATCACCAAGATTTTTGAATCCAGTAATAATGGCGTCTTTTTCCAAGCTATTCAACCATAGCCGTTTAATGGTCTTCTTTTTAACGTCAATCTGGGCTTGGCTCATGATTGACCAAGCAATATTGGAGCCTTCCCGACCACTATCGGTGGCAACAATAATGGTATCGGCCTTCGTTAACAGGTCTTTGACGACCTTGAATTGATCTTTTTTACTAGCTGACACCACAAACTTGTATTTATCGGGAAAAATCGGTAAATTAGATAAGGCCCATTGCTGGTATTTCTGATCATATTTATCCGGTGTGGCTAGTTCAACTAAGTGTCCGAGACCATACGTGACAAGCGTATTCTCGGGCAAAACAGGGTCACTAACCGTATAGTAACCCTGTTTTTTTGTGCTCTTTTGAAAGGCTTGGACGTATGAACGGGCTTGACTGGGTTTTTCAGCTAAGATAACAGTGGTCATGTTCGTTCACTCCTTATGATTCAATTTTTGATCTAATTCTGTTTTGCCTTGTTTAGCCGCTTTCAACCAAGTTTCACGGCGCAATTCTTGTTGTTGCTCTATCGATTGTTGCTTCAAATAATGTTGATACCGGTTGATGGCTTTGAGATCTGCATAGGCTGACCAACGGAATAATAAGCCACCCAGCAGTAAAACTAAGGCCATTAGCGCAGTTCCTAAAAAATCGGTATGGTTCGCCGTGAAAAGCTCTTGGTATAAATCCATTAACATGAGGTAAATTCCCATTATATAGAAGACCATGCTAACTAAGTTATCAAAATAGTAAGACAACTTAGTCCGCCGTGAAGGTGTTGCAAAAGGGTCGGTTCGCATATCTTTTTTGGCTTTTTCAAGTAACCAGTGCCAGATTTTTTTCATGACGCTAACCTCCCTTAACGGTTACGAAAATAATTTTGAAACATTCTCATGGCGCCCATACCAGCACTTTTAGTCACACCGGTTGAAGCCCAGAAGTCTTTAACGGCGTCAGGTGTTTTAACAACCAGAAAGCCGAATCCGATTGAAGCAATAAAGGCAATAAATCCGTATTTAGCCATATTAGTGAAGCACCATACTGATAATGACATACAAAGCACCTGGCTAATAATGGAAGCATTGTAATAAATGTACTTCTTCCACCACGTGGCACTATAATCAAAGCTTTCAGTCGCCATGCTCATTGCAGCTAAAGGAATCGTCAGGTTGTACCAAGCCATATCAGCCACAAACACACACATCTTGATAAAGAACACGACGGTTACGACAGTGAAGATTAGCAGAAACAAAATCTGTAAGGGTAACGAAATGCCAACATCTTTTAGCCCAGGGACTTTATTCATGCCGCTAATTGATTTAGCAGTGAATTTCTGATCAGAACTAAACATATACTTTAGCAGGGGCAAGGTAATTGAACCTTGAATAAAGCCTTGTAAGAACACGAAAACTGGAATCACGGCCGCTGATTTAATCCCGTCCATGATGATATTAGCCCAAGTGACGTCGGTACTTTCGTCTGCCTCTTTTAGAATTGTCATCACAATGCGGCCAAGTACGACCACAACGACTAACGATGTCGCAAAGGACAGGAAGATGGCATACCACGTTTTAACAATTGGCAAGCTTTGATTGGCTTGGTCAATGATTGATTTACAGATGTTGAATAAACCATCTAACAAACCAGACAGTAGCCATTCAAAAAAGTGCGAGATAGCTGATTGAATGATATTTGTCATTTTAAATCCCTCCTTTGTCTATTTGGGAATAAGTGAGACTGTACCAGTATCACTTTTAGCTAGTGTGTTAATTGGTGTTAGTTTATATTTGTCTGACTGCTTTTTAATCTTAAACAGACGTGTTTCTGTGCTACCTGAAACACTATTTTTACCAATGAACTTAATTTGTTCATCGCCTTTGTTTTCAATTAACTTGTAAGTATAAACTTCACTAAAGCCCGCTTGGGTAAGTGTTAAGTTGCTTTTTGAAAACTTTGCAGTAGCGGCCATACCATTATCTTTGCTAGAAGCAAACGTCCACTGGTGACTTTGCAAATCCTGTGCTGTAGACTTCCCACAAGCGGTTAGACCAACAGCAATCAGTAACACTGTCATCACGGCGATTATATATTTGCGATATTTTTTCATTAATATGCCCTCCATTATCCAAATAAGTTGTTGTCGTCTTCTTCTGGCGCCTCTGTTTGACTATCTTTATTTGAAACTCTCTCTAAATCGCTGTCTAGGTTGTCCTGTTGTTGCTCCTCCTCTTTCTGAGACATCTTGTTTGCGACTTCTTTTTGAGCAGTCTCCTTTAATTTTGCTTTCCATTTTTCTACTTTATTCTTAAAGTTGGTTTCCTGGCTGGCTTCTGGTTGGCCTTGATAATCGTTCTGTGACAAGTTAACCAAATGATCAGCCCCCGGAAATAGTTTAAACTGGAACGCTTTTGTAGCTTTGACTGGTCGGGCATTACTAAAGATTAATAAGCTCTGATCTTCGGGCATACGCATAATTTCATCGGGCGTCATGAGCGAACGGCTCGTATAGCTGTAACTATCGCTCTTGCTGTGGCTTTCTTCCTTGCTATGACTGGTACTCTCACTACCGGTTTCCACTTTTACGGTTGATTTTCCTAACAGATCACTAAAGTATTTAGCGGTCACGTCATTAGCGGCATTTAAGCAAATTTTAACGGCATGGTTACCTAAGATACTCTCGGCCTTATCCTTGCCATACAAGGCTTGTAGTTGGGTTAAGGTCTGACAAATGGTCGTCACACCAATGCCATATCCCCGACACGTCGCTAAGAACTCCTCATACTTGGGAAACTTCCCTAAATTGACAAATTCATCAAGGATAAAATCGACTTGGTGGGGCAATTTAGCGTGATGATCGGCCGCTAATTTATATAATTCATCAAATAATTGTGAGAAAAACAGATTGATGAAGCTTTCATAAGTGTTATCCATGACGGGGATAATCACGTACAGCACAACTTTGTCGTTGCCAATCTCTTTTAAATCAAAATCCGAAAAGCTGGTAAAATCAGCCACTTCTTTGTCAACGAACTTCGAGATGGTCGCCAACAAGCTTTCAATAATACTGGCCTTCATTTCGCCTTTGGCCTTTTTGAACCCTAACTCATAAGCGCGTCTCGCTGGATCAGTCATGGTTAGATCAAGAAACAGGGTGTCTAACGGACTATCTGCGCCCTTTTCCTCGGCCTCCACATCGTTTTCTTGTAAGACTTGGGTTACACCGGCCAAGTTCCTTTGGTCGGGCGCGCGGTGGTTCATAACAAACAGGATTAGTGCCTTCAAAAGTTGCCGCTGGGTACTGAACCATACGTCTTTTTTGCCTTCGGCATTTTCACTCTGAACGATCTTCGTGGCGACGGTTTCAGCTTGAATATCCCGTTGAATATAATCAAAAGGATTGTAGCGATCACTGTGCGCCATGTTGGCAAAGTTGACGACATGTACTTGATAGCCTTGGGCTAGTTTGATACCGGCTGTCTTTTCGTACAATTCCCCTTTCGGGTCGGTTACGACAATGCTGTTCTCCGTTTCGTTAAACAGGTTGGTAATGACGACTGACTGGGTCTTATATGACCCCGGGCCCCCAACCACGAAGATATTTCGATTCGGCTTGGTACTGTTATTCTGGTAAACAATCTGTTTATCCACGATCCCTAAAATGGTGCCATTCATGTTAATCTCCTCCCTTCGCTGACTTTTCTCGATCCACTAATGATTTGAGAATTTCGGCCTTGGTACTCTTGTTAAATGCTGTGGTGAGGTCTTTGGCATTGATACTAAAGTAATGGTCACTCAATTCTTTTAGATTACCCCAAGTCGCGCTCCCGTGGGTTTCAGTGTCTGCGGTTTCCCACGCTTTGTGCTTGCTATTGCGCTTCAAAGCAAAATAGATGGTGTATAGGACCACGGCGACACTGACAATAATTAGTACTGGGTTCTTTTGGCCCAAATACAAGTTGTAATAGTGCCAAGGGTGTAAGGCTAATTGTTTTAATACGGTTGGCATATGATCTGCAAATGCCAACTTATAGCGGGACAAGGCCATGACAGAGCCAGCTAAAATCTCCGCTAAATACAAGCCAATGATTAGCGTTAGTAGGTACGGCCAACTAGCTTTAACGCTGTTTAATAATTTGTCTTTCATCTAATCACCTACTATCTGTTTAATTCTTTGTTGGTTGGTGCCGGTGTACCGTTGCTTACCATGGATCAAGGTTGGTACTGACGTTAATTGATATTTTTGAATGTAATGCCGATTCTGCGGTTGATTCATGTTAATCAAGACGATATTGTGACTGATTGCGTTGTGCCAATAAATTTGATGGAAAATAGACTGACAATCCGGGCAATCATCACGATAGAAGAACAACACTTTTTCAGGGTGCTTAGCCAGCGTCACAACTGGCCGCTGTTTTTCCACGTGATTGACGTATTGATGACCAGTAAACCCGCTAACGGCTAAAACCACCACGATTACCGCTAGGGCTTTACCAACCCGCTTAATTAAGGTCACTGGCTTTGAAGCTACTGCCTAAGTTTTGGACTGCGGTGATTCGATTCGTGGTGGTATCGAAAGTCACTTGATAAAGCACCGTCGCCTTTTGCCAGTCGTTGTCGCCACTCTTACTTTCATAACTGACGACGGCCAAGCCCTTCATGTTTTGCCCCTGCTTACTTTGTGTATACAGGTTCAGCTGATCTAATTTGGCTGAAACACTATTGCTATCACCATACGTGCCCTTATTTGAAAAGTATTGCTGGTACAACTTGTCGGAAATCAAGTCTTTAACGCCATCTTTACGCTGACCGTAGGTCTTGGGCTTGAAGTTATTCATGACGTCAAAGAACTTGGTGACCACCGTATTAAAGCTCAATTCAGCCTGACTTTTGTCTTTATTATTTTGGTAGGTCTTATAACTGTCAATTTGGGTGCTCAATAACTGCTTTTGTTGATTAACTTTAGTCAATTGCCGGCTAACTTGGCGCTTCTGTTGTTGTAAGCGACTGATCTGTTGTTGCGCCTGCTTAACTTGGCTATGTTGATAGGCATTCGCCCCTAATGACATGATTAAGATCAAACTACCAATCGCAATACTTAAAACCATGCTGCGTTTCATTTGCTCGTCCTCCTTACTTCTTGATTGGCCGGGCTAACGTCACATCGCTACCGTTCAATAAGCTATAAAACGCGGTGCCAAATGTGCTTTCGTTAACCTTGTCGCCGACACCACCTTGCTCAATGATTTTGGTGGCTTTGCCTTGCCACTTGTCTAACAAGATTGCGGTGTGCCCATTGTTCCCGGCCCCGGCACCTTGATTAACAATCACAATATCGCCGGCTTTGGCGTCATTTTCACTGATCTGTTTCAGATATTGATGACTGCCTTTGGCGTCACTTGCCATCGTACCGGTAAACCAGCCCATGTTGGCCGGTACCTTGTAACCAGCTTTATTAAGCGCTAACCAGACAAAGCCCGAACAATCCGTCCCACCGGTTTTGTTAGGGTTCTTTAAATCGCTACCTAAATCGGGGCTGGGGTGGGTTTGCACATAGTAGAAGTCACCTTTCATACTTTCCGCATTTTTGACGATACTACCGCCGGAATAGCTCGGGTCACTATCACAACCTAGTTCGGTCAGATCGCCGGAACTTGCATTATCTAACGTATTACCGGCCACGGGATCACTTGCACCCAACACGGAATACCAATGATCGGCATACCCGTATCTTTGGCTTAAATACCATTGTTCCGGGTTCTTACTCATACCCTCGTAATCCATTAACCAAGATTTGGTCGCTTTATGCACGTCCGTATACTTAAAAATCTGCTTGTTTGACGCATAGTAACTACTGTTCAATTCTTGATCAAGATAGTCCAACTGCGCGCCGAGGTTAGTCGCTGGTTTGTTTTCTTTGTGGGCTAAATCTTCCAACTTATCCTTTCGACCACCTAACCACTGGGCTAAGCCCGTGGCACCGGAACTTGAATTAACCGAATTGGGATCAAGGCGACTTTCCAATTGTAAGACCCCCAAGATTCCGGCGGCCGCTTGTGGGGTGGCGCCATACTTCTGTTTCCAATGCGCATAGATATTTTTGGCATTTTCTGTCATGCTCTTACTATCCAATTGCGTCTCTGTGGTGGTTGAGTTATCACAACTGTTTTCTTGTAGCTGACCAGTAATCGCGGCAATCAGCAAGACGATTAGCAGAATGGCACCGCCCACAATATAAGCAATCAACTTCCACTTCTTTTTCTTATATTCAAACGACAATACCTGCATTTAATCACCCACTTTGTGCTTGGCCTGATCGACTTGTTTTTGCGCTGCCGATTGGTCGCTCTGCGCATTCTTTAAGTCCGACTTGGCTGAATCCACCTTCTTGTCTTTATCCTTATCTTTACTGCCATCAATCTTGTTGGCGTCATCTAATTTCTTTTGGGCGTCGCTAACTTCGTTCTTAGCGGAATTGAGGCTTAACAGGGCTTTTAAATACTTAGCTTTAGGACTGTTCACGCCGGCTAATTTGGTTTGGACGGTCTGGGCGTCTTGCGTATCGTTATGGGCTAGGAAGGCTTGTCCCATTCTCAATAAAACATCAGCGTTCGTCGTAAAGGATAATTGGTTATTGAGCGTATTGGTATCGTAGTTAACGATGGCTTTTTCCAGCGCCAATTGGTCTTTTTGCTTGCTTGTCGCCTTAGTTGGCAATTCCCACTTGGCAACCTGCCCGCTATCCTTGTTGGCATAAGCCGTGTTGACAACCTTATTCAACTGGCTTGGGTCAACCTTTAAAGCTTGCTGGTACTGACCATGCTTTAAAAAGACATTGACTTGCTTAGTTGCAGGATAGCCGGCTCGTTGCATATCTTTTTGTGCTTCTGACCACTTATGATCATTTAAAGCGGTCTGAATTTGACCGCTATATTTTAATCGCGTGACCTGGGCTTGGTTCTGGTTAGCTAAGCTTTGATACTTTCGTTCGTCACTTTTATGGACTAAGCCGACGGCCAAAACGGCCACAATCGCCACTCCGGCCACGCTCAACCACAAACGTTGTTTGGTTTTCTGCTGGGCCGTTTCAACTTCCTGCCATTCGTGATAACTCACAAAGTCCTCAATGCTGTTAACCACTTCCGTTAACTCATTTAACGACGTAGCTTTAGCTACTTGTTGTAAATAGTCGTCCGGGTGTTTAGCTAGGGCTTCTTTAGGATTGCTTAGTAGCCGTTCATAGGGCGTCCCCGTCAAGCAAAATAGAATCAGCGCTTTGTATTTGGCTAAATTGCTATGTTTGTCATCATAAGGCATGAGTTCATTGGCGCGATAGGCGTACCAAACATGTTGCATGGGGTAATACCACAGATTAGCTGGATTTAACGCAATATGATACTGGCTATCAGCAACCACCTTTTGCGCCATAATTTTCTTGGCAATGGCTGCCCGGATCGCCTTATTTTCCTGCGGTAATTCCTTTAATGATCTGACCTTATCTGGCAAGGTATAAGTTAAAACGACCTTTTGGTCTTGCTCAACCACGTTAACCAACTGCAAGAAATTGGCATCAGCTTGCTTTAATTCGTTTAGCTCACTCAACTGGTCATATCGAAACTGATTGTGATTGAGTTCAAGGATTAACTTGTTTCCTTGCCGCCTGAACGTCCCAACCTCGATATTCAATAACTGATTTGATTTACTCATTTAAAGTCCCTCCTTCCTCTTCAGTAGTCGTCAAAGCGTCAATCTCACTTGGCGTCAACACCACGCGCTTTTGATAATCCGGTTGGTTGGCGGTCTCACGGTTATATTTTTCCTGGTAAGCTTCGGGATCAATTAACCGCAATTCTTCTTCGGTCAACTCGACGCGCATAAAGGCACGTTGGCTACCATAGATCATCAGTGCTTCGCCTTGTCTACGACGTTCTAGTAGCTTCTTTTCTTTATCTGAGAACGTCATACGCAACTTAGTAATGACGTCATCAACGCCTTTGCCATCAAGGCCAAAGAACACTTTGGTATAGGAGTTCCCAATAATGGCTTCCCCAATGTTCTGCCCAGTATCTGTTGTTCCTTCAATCACATCTTGAATTTGCTGCGTTCCGGCAATGGCTCCGGCATTGTACTTTCTAAACCGCTTGTATGCTTGGTGGAAAAAGGTGGCGGCCGCTTTATGCAAGGTTAAAAAGTGAAATTCATCAACAAACAGTTTTTTGCGGCTATGCCGATCTTTAGTGATTTCGTCCCACAAATATTGGAAGGTATTTAGATAGGCGGCAGATTGGACTTCCTGTTCACTTTGTAGCGGTTTTAAATCAAAGGAAATGATTTTCCCTTTTAAGTTAACGTTGGTGTGGCCGTCAAATAGGCTATTAGAGCCATGGGTATAACTGCCTAAAATATAGTAGAAGTCTTTAACCCGACTGAATTTGTCAGTATCCTTATCTGCCAGTTTTTCCAACTCATCATAAACATTGGATAAGGTCGGCCACTGATCATCTTTAATTTCTTTTAAGCGGCTATATTTCAAAACGCCACTGTTGACGTAAGCTTGTTTAACGACATCATCAAGGATTGCCAGTTCAACTTGGGTAATCCCGGTTTTAAGGACTTCAAAGAACCCCTTTAATCGCTGGATTTTGTCTTTGACTAGTAAATCAAGGTTCGTGACCGCTTCATCAGCGCTGAGGATTTCTTCGGAAAAGATTTGGAGCGGATTAATTTTGTACTTAGCATTCGAGGTTAGATGTAAGACCGCCCCACCTAGGGCTTCAACAATCTTGGTATATTCGTTTTCTGGGTCAATAATGTAAAGCTGATAATCTTGAATGGCGTAGCGTAAGATTTTCTGGATCATATAGGTGGTTTTACCAACCCCGGAAGTCCCGATAATGACTTGATTTTGATTAAGCGTCTTATTGCGATCCAGCATATCCACGGCAATTAAGCTGTTGGTATCTTTGTTAACCCCTTCAATATCGCTTCTCGGCTTCAAGTCCAAAATTTCCGCGTCATCAAAGGGAAACATGCTGCTGGCGACTTCGGTATTACTCTCTTTATAGGTGTAATCCCCCATGAGGTTCTCGTTAATTGGCATGGTTGACCAAAATGCTTGGAAAGTCGCTTTAACGGGCACCAAGGGCTTCATCTGTAGCTTAATCAAGGTGTTCTTGACGTTCTCGGTTAAGTCATCTAGTTCTGCTAAACTGTTGGCCCGTAGATAAATGAGCATATGTTGGTACACAAATGTGGTAGAATTATCAAGGTATTTATCTAGTTGCATGTTGGCTGAATCAATATAATTTTGCAGAATCTTCTTTTTATACGGGTCGAACGTATTGAGCTTCTGCGCTTCCTTATTTTGAATCGTCTTCTTGTAATAGGTAATCATTGAATTGTTACTGGCGCTGTCGATATATTGCACAATATCGATAACGCCTTTTTTGCGCTTTAACTCCGATAACCAGTTGCCATACACCCGCTTAGGATAGTCGGCAATCGCTAACACCCGAATAAAATTCTCGCCCGACTGGACGTAGGTGGGGTACTGTTCCCAGCTAAATGGAAATAGTGAATGCAAGCTATCGCGATCAATCAGCTTGGTAAAGTCTTCAACCTCCGGTTTATGCTTATTAACTGCTGGTTCACTATTTTGCTGACTTTCTTTCTTGGTTGGCATGAACAAATCAATGACCTTATCACCAAAACTCATACTGTTACCTCCTATCCATTGAAATTGATTAAGTTCTTTAAAATCTCTTGAACTTCTTGACTAGTCAACACTTTGGCCGTCACATCAAAGTCTGTTAACGCATTTTCAATATCCCGCTTAACCTGTTCGATCTTCTCGTCTAAGTGGGTGACGGCTAAGCTTAAGCTTTTAACGCTTTTGTCCTTAATCGGCACCTTAACGATTAGCAGGTGTTGCTTAGTCGTCATGTTTTTGGATTCTTGGACTTTAGTAAAGTGGTCCAAATAACTGGCTATGAGCTGGATTTTGAACTGTTGCTCGGGGTGATCTTTTTGTAAAGCGAGATACCGCCGTTTGAGACCATTGAGATAAGCTGTCATATTGACGGGAATTGTCGGCTCTAAGAACTGTAAGGTGTCATCAACCCCTTCACCTAACGTACTCATGAGAAAGGCGCCATAGTCCTCAAAGACGTCTTGCTGTTCGGTTTCATTAAGTAGATCAAGGTTGATCCCACTAACTTCCAAAATTCCAACGAGATTACCCGTTTTGGTAACTTCGTAGTTACCATACATACCCACCACCAAGCTCATGTCATCAATGGTCTCTTTGCCACCATTGATTCTAGGCGGTTGGTAATCCCAATCGAGCTTCGCTGATTTATTGGCGGTTTTGCTCTTCTTCAAACGCATTTAGTTCACCTCGCTTCTTCGGTTTTAAATAAAACAGTTTCTGGCCATTGGCATAGCGGCGTTTTAACTTAAAGTTATCCCGCACTTTAATATTCTTCCGCGCCGCAACTGGCCGAATTGTTAAAATAGCCATGACAATCGTCATGGCTAAGACAACAATCACTATTTTTATCAGGACTAAAATTAGGCCATAGGGTGGGATCGCAATAAAAATTAAGCCCACTAGTCCTGCCAGCGCCGCATAGCCAAAATCCTTCAAGGTGTAGTCTTTCCAGATCCCATAATCTTTATCTACGTTCTCTGGAAAGATAAATTCTTTTCCTTTCTTCATTTTGGCAGGCTCCTTTTTAAATTAAGTGAATAGGCTGTAAACCCAAGGTAATAGCCAGATAATCGCTGCCGCTAGGGCCACTAAACCAGCCACCCGACCAACCGCGTGATAAACCTCTGATTTCTCTCGTGGATCGTCTGCGTCAGGCATTCTTTTGATAATAATAAATAGCGCGACACAAATCCCAACTAAAACGACCAAGCCAGTTAAAATACCTTGAATCGTCTTACCAGCGCTGGTTAGCTTGCTTTTAACTTCACCACCGTCTGCGGCAAAGACGACCTGGGCGTTCATCAATCCCAAGTAAATTGCAGTAGCTCCAGTAGTGGCTAACGCTTTTACTTTGCTGAATTTCATGTTATTCCTCCTTTCCATCGTCTTCTGATGTTCGTAATTGAATTTGTTCTGCCTGCGTTTTTCCTGGCTCACGCTGATAGAACTTATCCAATTGTTCCTCGGCAATTTGCTGGCTTGGTAATGGATCTGTGGCTAATTTAACTCGGCCATTTTGGCTCGTGGCTAAGTAATACTCTTTTTCTGACTGACCAAGTTCCTGAGTCTCTAAGACATGCAAATTATGTTCGTAACGGCCTAAGGCGTTATCAACTTTCAAACCATAGAAACCTAAGAAGCCTTCCAGGAAACTCTCACCAAAAAAGGTCATTTCGTTTTTAATTTGCTTATATTGATGGGTGGGTTTATCACTTACCAATTTTTCGGCCTTTTTAGCATTTTGACTGTCTTGATGGCGATTAAACCAGCCGCTAAGTTTTAATGGTTCAGTCTTTAACTGGCGTTTAACGGTCTTCTTAATCATTGCTTGTCGGACTTCGTCAACTGGCTGACCGTCTTGATCTAAAATTGCTTGTAACTGTTTTAGATCGGTTAACTTTTGATCGTCATCAACCACAATGGCCTTTTGGTCATCATGGAGTAACTTGCCATTAATGCCTTGCCAGCTTTCTACTTTCATTGGATCACCTCCTTATATTGCCCTTTTCTAGGCTAGAAATATTAAGCAACTAGCTTTCCCCTAGCCCACCCGGTAAAATGGATTGTTAGGAGGGTGACACCTAGAAGGCGTAATTCTAGGTGCTGATCCCCGTTAGCAACTCTACTGCTGACGAGGACGCCCTCTTTTTTTGTTTGTTTCCTTATCCATTCAATGCCTTCCAGTGAAATTAATTTGACTGTGCCGGTTTCCATTAAATATTCTTCGGGCATACTATTTGGGTGCCGCCTTAACCATAAGCTTACATATGATCGATCATGCCCTAGCTTGATACCGGCCTGAGATAAACTAATCCATTCGTGTTGTCTTGCCACATGCAGGTAACTCCTTTCTTAAATAATTAACTAAATTATAGCACCGTTTGAACACACTTGTGTACATTTGTTTTTACATTTACATTACAAGTGCATACCACCATCTTCATGCCGGTTTCGAGTTTGGTGTTGCCGTTGCTTTTTCGTCATTTCCCACTCAGTCTCCTTTAAACCTTGCGCCTGTTTTTGCCGTTGGTAATCTTCATCACGGGCATATAGGGCGGTCATGATTGCGTTACTAAAGGCCGTCTTTAAGTAATAGTCTGGACTAACTGGCTTGTAGTTCAGTGGTTGATAATGTCCGATATTTGCTTTTCGGTACTGGTCGTCCTTATCTTGTTGCTCTTTTAACTGCTTTTGGATTTTTTCAATCTGGCTGGTTTTAATAGTTGGATCAGCTTTACACTCACCAAGAAAAATTTGTTTCGTTCCGTCATGCTTTAAAACTCGTTGTAAGTGATGATTTTCTAACTGATCTAAGCTAAGCTGCCCCGACAAATAAGCTAACCCTAATTGATGTTCTTGGGTACTGAAAACCCTCGGTGGGTTTTCTTGCCATTGTGCCATTGTTTCGACTTTTAATGGCTTTAAAGTTGGATCATAGTACATCACGGCTGTATAAGCCTGTTCTTGTCTAACTAGTGAAAGATCATCTAAATCACCATTAGGAAAGGCTCTTTTCAATACCTCATGGTATTGCGTTTTAATGACTTGCTTAACTGCTATGATTGTCCGTAGGTCTTTGACTGCTCTCGTAATCTTTTGCTGTTCTGCTGGTGAATACTTTTCTAGTAGTCCTTTATCGACGTGTTCTAGGCTTTCTAAGCTATCAGAGTGGATCATTAGCGTATATTTCAGATCGATTTTGGCCTCTTTTTCTTGTTGCATTAATAACTTAAAGCCAACGTATGGCCGCTTGGTAAAGGTCAATAATTGCTGGGTCAATAAATCATCACGAATATTCATTAAACGTTCGTTTAATTCACTGCCTTTGAAAACTGTTTGCTCGCTTTCGGTTTCCTTGATTAATTCTCGTCTTTCAGCTTGTGTGGTCTGTTCAAAATTAAGCTCTGGATAAAGTTTTTTCGTAGTACGATCGACCACTTTATTTAAGAGTTCATCTGCCTTTTTTAATGAGCTTTCTTGTTGGTTAATTGTCAATAATTGTTTAGCCACATCTTCACCAACTGCATGTTTAATTAAGGTGCTATTTTTCCAATTAAATAGCATGCGCCGTTTATCATCTAAGCTCTCTAAACTGATATAAGTTTTCAGTTCATGACTTAACTCATTGACCACCCGTTTTTCATTAAACGAGAAGTGTTTGCTTAGACTATCTAAATGACCTCTATTGATTACTTTTTCTTGGTTGTTTTTATAACTGGCTTTGGCCTTGCGATAGTCCTTAACTTGTTGGTTAAATTCTTTTCTTTCATGCCGCTTACTATTGATTCCCTCATGTTGCATTGGGGTATCATCTATTCCCTGCTCGATAAATGATTTTTCACTGATCCGATCCGGAATATTTTTTTGCTCTAAAACTTGATTTACACTAGCCGCCCAATTGTGCCGCCATTCAGTAATTTTTTCTTTTTTATCCCAATCAACTAGCCACACCTTTCTTGATCTTGGAAAACGACTATTTCCTGTATAAGTCTTGTTCCCATTTTCATCTAATATATTTTCTCTTTTACTTTTCAATCCCCATGTTCCGTCTGGATTAAATGGACGATTAGTTAGCATAACATGAGCGTGCGGATTATCTGGGTGATCTCTATGAATTGCTACGTCGGCAACCATACCCTCATCAACAAAATTTTCTTGTACATATTTTGTCAATAATTCTTTCTGTTCATCTTCACTTAATTCAACTGGTAAAGCCACGTTAAACTCTTTTGCATAGCGTGAATTTGATCGCCGATCTTTTCTTTCGACTTCATTCCATAATTTCTCTCTATCACTCGCCCATGCTGGCGCATTTTTGGGGGTTAAAATAAAGCTTTCTGGCATGACTGACCGAGCATAAAAATAGCTTCGACCTTCTTTTTGATCGAATAACTTTTCACCACTTCTATAACTTGCTCCAGCAATTGCGCTTCTTCCTTTTCCCGCACTGATATTACTAAAGCTCATGTGAAAAATTGCCATGTCGGTAACCACCTTTATTTGGGTTTATGGGTTTGCTTTTGTTGTCGCCAACGGCGACTTCTGATACAAGGGTTTAGCACAATAACACAACAAACTTTAGTTGTTGTGTGTAAGTGCGCATTGACCTCGTTTCACTCGGTCTTCTGATTCTTCTAAATTTACTTTTAGTGTATGCCTTCCGCTTCGCTATTTCAAATTTTATACTTTGACTTAACGTTTCTTATATGATATAGTTTCGGTGATTATTTCTAATATGATTGGAGGGATTGTTATGCCTCAAAGTAACTTAGAAAAACAAGAAGCTAAATTAAAAGCCCTTAATCAAAAAATTAAGGACGAAAAAAATAAGATTGAACAACGGCTAGGTAAACAAATCATAAGTCAAGCCAATTTAGATTATGCTAATTTGTCTAACGATCAGATTAAGCTTTTAGCCAAGCAATTTTCTGAATTTTTAAAGGTAAAGTCCGTAGATCATTAGCCATACGAGATGGGGAAATCTCATGTCTAATCAATATGAAAAACTAGTCGAGCAGCAAGCGCGTTTAAAACAAAAAATTGAGTGGGAAGATTTTAAATTACGGCAATCTAAATACTATGAAAGCCGACAAGACCGCAAAGCACGTTCTCGCCGATTAATTCAAAAAGGGGCTTTGCTAGAAAAATACTTTCAAGCTGATAACCTTTCGGTTGAACAAACCGAAGAACTTTTAAAAACATTTGCTGACTATGTTAACGCCCATAAACCGGATAAATTAAAAAACGATCAACCTAATAACTAGGCCGATCGTTTTTATTTTCTGGATCATTTTTAGGCTTTACTTCTGGGCTTTGATCTGCAAAATTTTGTAACTGCTTTTGCACCTTTTCTGGATAAGTAATATTTTGGTTTATCCAAGGAAAATGCCTCAAATCGTTCTTAAAAACTTGTCCCTTCTCTCTTGCATAAACAGAGGTAAACTTTTCGCTATTATCATAGATCATGACCTTATCAGATTTAAAGGCCACTAATGGCAAATTATGTTTGGATTGCTGATAACGTTTCTTGATCGTTGCTACTGGAACACCGTGCCCACCTTTTTGTACCCGTTCGTTGACCCTTTGGATAGCTAAATTTTCATCTCGCAAAGCAACATATAATAAAGTCACTTCAAAGCCATTTTTGTGAGCTTTGTCAATCAAATTGAGTTGAGCTTTGCCTCTACCTGCCAGTGTTGTTTCTACGTGAATACTTTGCTGGTGATCTAAAGCATAGTGTAGTTGTTTGATTTCTTCTTTCATGGCTTTTAAGTTGTCACTATCTTTATACCAATCGCCACCCATTTGTCTTAAAAGTTCATCAGCGTTAATCCGTTTTGTTTTGTCAAACAAGATGGGAAATGTATCGTATAGCGTACTTTTTCCTGCTCCGTTAATACCAGCAACAATTATATATTGGGGTTTATCTATCAACGGACAAAGTCCTTTCGCTTAATGACCTCATCTTGCCTTTTATCTAAAAAGTAGGTATATAAAGCGTCATATACTTTGCGCTTTTCTGGATCTGGCTCATGTAATGACTTATCAAGTAAATCTCTTAAATCAGTTTCTTTGGCAATTTCAAAAAAGTCATTAATTGTGATTGTATCTTTCATGTTCATCACACTTCCAAGTTATTAATTTATTTAATCTGATAAGCCATTAGTCCTCATCTGGATCATTGAGCCAATCAGCGACTTCTTTAGCGTCTTTGAACTCTGTTACTGGTGTCTCTTTGGTAGCCTTTAAAAGGCTTAAATTAGCTCTTTCGGCTTCGCTCAGGGCTGGTTTAAACGGTAATGCTGCGTCAGCTACGATCCGCTTATAAAACATATTGATTGCTGTGGTTGGGTTTAGACCTAACTGGCTTAAAACGGCTTCGGTATTATCTGCCAATTCTTTGTCAATCTGGACTTGTACGCGTTTCTTTTCCTTAACTGCCATGATTTTCTCGCCCCCCTTTATTACTACTCACATTATACTAATCTTTGAGTACCATCTCAATTAGCCTGCTTCTTTAAAAGTTGTGAATTTAAGTTTGCTGTCCTTTCCGCAATGGCACTTATACAACGTTCCTAAAGTGCCCGTAAGCGCATTTTAAAACTCGTTTAATATAATTATGCTCTATCTGTTTAAAAAAGCTTAAATGGCCTTATATAGCTTTTTAGTTTTAAGCACGCTCATCGTCAGGGCGCTTGGTCGCAAATTCTTTAGCCGCCTGTTTATTCCACCAAATGCCAAATAAGTTTTGCATGGTGCCATATAAGTAGTTCTCTACGTTTTTAATGTGCTTTTCATTGCTTCTTAGGGCGTTAAAGTAGCGTCTTAGTGCTTTGGTCATTAAAGGTTTTAGTTCTTCGTCGTCTAGTGGGATTAGGACCCCAATATCCTGATGATCCTTCTCAACTCGGTACTTAGCATTTAAGATAATGCCGATGAAGCGACGCATTTGTTGTGGGGTACGGCACCAGAAGCTAAGTAATTGCACGGCTTCGGGTTCTAAGAAAACGGGTAAGCCACTGTCTTCATCAGTTAAGAAGTCATTAGCATGACTTATGAGATCCTGGTTTTGTTTTTGAATTTCTGCTGGTGAGAAATGAGCTGTGGAAAAGTCCAACTTTTGAGTATCTATATTGTATCTATCTTTATCTTTTTCTTTAGGTTCTTTATATAGATTAAGTCCATTTTTTGAACTTCCGCTCGTAGCAAGGGTTTGCGGGGTGTCGTCAACGAACTTATGCGGAAGTTCATTTTTTGAACTTCCGCTCGTAGCAAGGGTTTCAACGGTCTCCCGCGGAAGTTCATTTTTTGAACTTCCGCTCGTAGCAAGGGTTTGCGGGCTATTTTGACCATATTCACCGCGTAAATAGACATCGGTGGCTTTGACATCAAGTTTGGAAAGGTATAAACGGTTCGGTTCATTCTTTTTAGTTTTCGGGTTAAAACCCATTTGTTTCTGAACGAGTAATCCGATTGATTCCAGCTCTGTTTTTGTTTTGATGGCTTTTCCCTTTGAGCAATTAAACAAGTCCATTAGTTCTTGGTTGGTAAAGATAAAGTAAACATGACCCTCACTATCAACCCAGTTATTACGCAAAGAATACTCTAAACGGTCTTTGAGGACCATATAAGCTAATTTAGCGTCATTGCTTAAATGTTTGTATTGATCGCCATACATTAATACTTTAGGAAATTGGAAAAATAAGGCTCCATATACGTTATCGGCTTCATAGTAATTGAACTTTGTTGATTTTGTCAT
>NZ_JBWOEE010000003.1:0-43979 GCF_056583465.1 Lacticaseibacillus sp. YLM2-1 | reverse complement strand
GAAAAGCGTGTTTTTTGTTGCATCATTGTTGCACGGATGTTGCATCTAGTTTCACTAGCGGACATATTTCAGCAAAAGCATAGAGAGCTTCTTGTGTTTGTCGCCAAAGGGTCGTTCGGTCAACATGCAAGCGATTAGCTAACTGAATGCTGGATTTACGTGTCGTCTTTGGAGTCAGATAACTCTCAACTAAAATGGTTCGGTAGTCTTCGTCCTCTATGGATTCGATAGCACCTTCACAGCACGCTATATAGTACAGCTCGTCAGCGTGCGATACGAGCTTTTCCTCGGCTTTGTTGCCATAGCTAGGTGACTTGGGCATGCCGTCCATCACGGGACTTCTGAGCGCTATTTTGGTGCGTTGAGCGAGCCGCTTGTGATGCCAGTAGTTCCCCAAGACCTCTTTGGCGTTTTCAATTGTTTTGTCATGATCAATTGGGCTAAAATATCTCGTTGCTCGCACCACTGCGTCCACCCCTTATGGTATAATTATTTTGCGGATAATTAATTGTCAGGCGTGCCTTCGTGGTGCGCTTTTGTTATACTGTCTTCGGAGGCCCACTCCAAAATGACTATTACTCTGGTTCAATTTACACACTGGCCTCCGGCGCGTCCCTAATCAGGCGCGCTTTTTTATTTGCTTTCAGAAGGCCGAATGAGCTCCCATGGATCAATCCCAGCTCTATATGCGATTTTATCTAAGGTGTTAAGTGAAACACTACCCTTCCCAGAGATTACATATTCAAGCGTGGTGATGGGTATTCCGATCTCTTTTGCATATTTGGCTTGTGTCATGTTCAGATCGTATATATTCTTCCTAAGGTTTTCGGCCAATGCTCGTTTGCTGTCCAAATTATTCACCTCCTACTACTTAGTTTTCCAGTTAGCCCACATCCACATTGCAGCACCTGAGATTAGCAGCATGACGGCAATCATTGCTTTCCCTCCAATAGCTCCGGATTCTCCCTGAACTTAATCTCTCGTTTCATTTCTCCGCCTCTATTCTTTTAGTAACCACTTGACCAGCTTTTCACCTGACCAAAAAACGAACCATACAACTGTCCCTGCGCCAATTACGAAGATCAAGATAGTCAATGATTTAGCTATCCCGAATTCGATAAAAGGCTTAATGATCCAATTCCAAAGGAAAATGGCAAATCCGTAAATGATTAATCCTGCCCAAGACACTAAAAGAACATAGGCAATGGCGTGCTTGATTTTAATTTTCATTCCTAGATCTCATCGCCTTTCTCGTCGACCTCAATCACGTCCCACTCATATGGCAATTCATCAAGCAAATTGTTGCCAAAGTTGAACTGGCCATTTTCAGCCGATAGATCGTAAAATCGTGCTGCTTTACCATACCCGGGTGTATCTTCCATCAAATATGCAGGGTAGATTTTGTCTTTAAGGTAAATGCGGCCTTCTGCCTTGAAATTTCCAGTTGCCTTAAAGTATCTAGTCTTAGGAAAGTTCATTTCTCCGCCTCCAATTTCACGATTTCGCCGGTTTCCTCAACGCGCCAGACACCTAGCACCCATGCACGGGCGAATGTGTATTCATGGTTAGCTACCCAGTTTAAACTAGGATTACCTGGTTGCTGGCACACAACGCTCAGTTCATGAACAAGTCCAAGTACATTTGATAGGGGCAAATGGTATTGCTTTTGTGTCACAAGTAAATCTGATACACCTTCTGGTATCACCGGCAGATCATCTGGCAAGGCAGCATTGTAACGATCTAAAAGCTTCGCCGGTGAGTCATAGCCTGGGTGGGGATACGGCCTTGAATCGTCATATGCGTCCAATGCGTCCTCGAACACGTCCCGCTTCGTCTCATTGCTCATAGTGCACACCTCCAGCCGGTAGTTTCGAACATTGCATAGGAATCATCAGCGTTCTTCTTTTTTAAGTAATTAAGTTGAAGAACTGCTCGCTCACGGTTGAAGTAGATAGGCGACACACGGTGTGCATTCCCAAAATCAGACACCTTGGCCACGAAGTAACAAGCTCGTCCACCACTTTTTAGGTTCACTTCTTGTTTATTCATCGTCAGTCACCTCGTACGGATACATGTCTTCGTCATCGTAATAAACATTCATGGCAATTGTTTCTGCTTCTGCCTCACTCTTGAAGCGATAAAGAGGATCTCCCATTGTTACCGCGAAGTCTCCAATAACGGCCTTGTGGCGCTTAGACAAGTTGTCAAAGTAATAGTCAATGATACCGGCTTCTTCGCCTCTAACAACCCATGCCATCGTCAGTCACCTCTTCTTTCGTGAATCGTTCACCGTCTAGTCCATACTGTTGAAGCTCATAGTCTGAAAATTCATTATCAAGGCCTCCAGAAGTGTCACTTGCATGAACGTGTCCGTCACTGCCCTTGTAGTAATAACTTGTTTGAGTTTCGGGAACCCTTACTTTGTACTTCTTCTCCTTTGCCACGGTGTAGCCGTTGACATAAGCGTTCATAAGCACCCCTTGGTCATCATTGTCTGGATCACTTTTATCAGAGATAAAGGTATCCGGAAACCTAAAATTTGCGGTAAGCGCTTTTTCAACGATTTTGGCTTGTTCTTCACTTAGAACTTCCTTGTAAGGCTCCTCAACGAACGTGACAACGTGGCCACCCTGCTCATCAGCCACTATTTCAGCCTGTTTCTTACTATGCGTTGTAAGGCAACCTGAGATGTGCGGTACACAGAAACCGGAAGTATCAAAGTCCCAGTATTTACCTTCATCGTTCTTTACTGCGTACAGTTTTTCTTCGCTCATTTTTCGTCCTCCTTACAAAAGCGCCAAAGACATGGTGCTGAGCATTTTCTCTTTTGCCAGCCTGTACATATCCTTCTTAATTTCAAACCCAAAACAAGATCTGCCTAGTTCCGCAGCCGCTCTTAGCGTAGATCCACTACCAGCACACGGATCGATCACAACGTCACCCTGATCGGTGAACAGCTCGATCAGTCTTTTCAGCACTGGGATAGGCTTCTGTGTGGGATGAATCTTAGGATAGGTACTGTCCGTATCCCACCGGAACCAGTTGAATACCATCTGCCCATCATTGTTGAACTTCGGTAACTTGTCGCGGTATAAGACCACGGCGTACTCGGTAGCGCCCACGATCCTCATGTTGGCTTTCAGAGCCTGTGCCGACTGGTTTTTGATGAATATCAGCGGAAAACTGTGTTGGAACCCGTATTTCTCCCCATATTCGATAACCATCTGCATCTGTTGGAATGCGCAAAACACGATCATTGCTGGTGCCTTTCCGCGCTCTTTTGGTTCTTTGACTAGCATGTGACTGCAAAAATGCATGAACTCGGCAACGCGGAAATCAACGTCTGTATCGAAGAACGTCTTGCCAGCCTTACTGCTAGTGCCATTTTTGTCGTTCCCACCAACATACCAAGTTGGGTTTGACCCGTAGGCGTTGTTCCCAATGTTGTAAGGAATGTCAGCAATCACAAGCTGTGCCTTTGGAATACCGTATCGCTTAAAGTTCTGAAAGTGGTCGTTGTAGAGCTCGCACTTTGCTTCGCTCATTTTTCGTCCTCTCTCCCGTAAATATTCTTAACAAGTGCCACAGCTTTCAGATTGGCATATTCGTTTACGTTACCGTCCACATAATCGCCCATAGAAAGCAGCTTTTCTGCACGTTTTAGTGCTTCTTCGTAATTCATCTTTTTTTGCTTTGGTTCTACGGGCACTAGCTTGTAGTCCACATCTTCGTACATGACGCCTACAACCTTGCTAGTCTCTTTGCTGATATAGATGTCATCGAACGTGTCGTCTCCTGTTTTCATTGGTCGTCCTCCTAAAGCTGTTCTTCCGTGAATAGTCCTGTGTGATAGTCATATCTAGCAATCGTGACCGGTATCTTGTACCTGATCATGAACAGCAGCATTCGAAGCCTAGCATCGGTGGTCAATGTAGCGTCTCCGCCTTTAACATCAACAACTTTTGTCAATTCGTTACCGTCATAAAAGCAGTAGTCGGGTGTGTATACGCGTGCTGAATAACGTTTTCCATTGATCTTGAATGCCGACAAAATTTCAAACGATTCTTGAATCGTTACCTTCTGTGGCTTGTTGCGTATCAGCATGTAGTAGGCGCCCTCTGCTTTGCTTGCAAATCGAATGCCATCAATTACGACTGGCTGCGCATTGTACTTGCCTCTGCGTCTCTTGCGAACAACCATGGCTAACGACTCGCAATCTCTTCATGGCCTTTGTTGCGGCGGGGCAACTTGATCTGGAAATCTTCAGCGACAGCTAAAATAAATGACCGTGACTTTCCAACACGTTTTGCAACCTCTGTTAGTGTTTTGCTCTTGCTTGCCGCCTCAGCAACTTGTACTGCATACTTTTTACGGTTAGCTTCCCCACGTTTGTTTACAGCCTTGATGCTGCTGATCAGTGCCACTGACGGCATGTCTCGATTATCAACACCGGATACCGCATGTTTTTCGACAATCGCTTTCTTTGATACAACAATCCGGTTGTTGAACTCTTGCTTCTCAATTTTTGAGAATGCTTCGCTTTTTGAGATATCTAGCTTAACTGCGTTTTCGTATCGCTTTCGCAATTCAGCCTTGAAATCGCGCCACACTTTGTCTCCCTGTTTGTAAACCCGCACTGTTACTTGTGCCATTACTTATCCTCCTGACGTAACTCGATGTATTCTTGCTCGCTAATTGGCTGTTTTAGCTTTTCTGGCGATATCTCCATGGCTTTAGCTATCTTTTTAAGTGTGATCCTCATTACCTCTTTGCCACTAAGAAAACTAGCAATCGTGATGCGACTCACGCCTGCAATCAAGGCAAAACGGTATACAGGAAGGCTAGGATGAACATCAATAAAGTTGCGAAGCCTCTCGCGTGCCCAATCTTGGTCTTCGTTGTTAGTATTGCTCTGGTGTCCAATCATGCCTTTGCCTCCTGCTTAATTAGTGGCGTTTCTGAAAAGTCAAGCGTTGCGAAGTGATTAGCTAGTTTAATTAACTTAAGCAAGCTATCCGAAACTTCACCATCGGCATATATGCTATCTGATGCTTCATGAATCATGCGTGTGTTAGCCTGCACAATGCCCCCAACAAGCACGATGATGTCTTGCCACTGTGCTTCAGTAACGTTTAGGCAACCTTGATCATAATCGCTCTCAATGTCCGCTATCGTTTGATTCAAGGCCATTTCATAGGCCCACAATCGTTTATCCAAGCGTTGCAAATATCTATTTGTCATTTCTTCAGCTGTCACAGTCTTTTCCCCCTTACGTCCGTTAACTTTTCAAAGTTCAATGTGCAGTCTTTTGATTTTGGAATAATTCGGCTGATTAGTTTGCTGTTGTACATATGCTCAAGCTCGCTCATCTCGTTGTTCGTTGTGATAATTGTTGATAGACGAGGACTGTTGCTCTCAAAATCAAGGCGGGCATTTGCAACGCGATACATCAGCTCTTGCATGTCACGTCTCACTGGCTTAATGTCGAGCTTCATACCGCCTTCTGTCCCGAAGTCGTCCAACAACAGCACGTCAGCCTCTTTCATTGCGCGCTCAATGCCCGCTAAACGCTGGCGAACGTCTGGTGCATCGTATTGCAAGCTCATTAGGTTACTCAGCTCTGCTGTTGAAATAAACAGCCCTGACTGGCCTTCATCTCGTAGACTCGTCAGCATCGCCAAAGCAAGGGATGTCTTTCCTGTTCCACGCGGTCCAAACAGAACCACGTTCTTAGGTACTTCCACCATTTGCTTAGTCAGCTTGTATGCACGATTCCCCAGATTCCTAGAGCTTTGCTGATCCGTTTGTAGTTCAGGCTGCCATTTTTCGAACGTAAAC
Source organism: Lacticaseibacillus sp. YLM2-1 (assembly GCF_056583465.1). Taxonomy (NCBI): domain Bacteria; kingdom Bacillati; phylum Bacillota; class Bacilli; order Lactobacillales; family Lactobacillaceae; genus Lacticaseibacillus; species Lacticaseibacillus sp. YLM2-1. Next base: position 38,141 of record NZ_JBWOEE010000003.1, on the reverse strand, counting down.
TTGGCCGGAACGTTTCCGGGGAAGACTGAGTAGCGATAAATGGCACGTGCCTTTTTACGGTTCAATGCGGCCATAGAGCGTTCGTAGAAGCGTCGTTCAATCTCGGCCTGAGTTGGCAGCTTGCTAACGTCCATTCCTCGCTTGTCAATGATTTCTTGAATGTCACGATGAGTAAACATGCCTTTAGTCTTCTCCATATCCCCAGTTTTCCTTTCTAGGTCTGTTCGGGTTAATCCGGTTTGCGGTGTAGTTGCGGTTGGCCTGTGCCGCCATCATGTCAAATTTAGATCGCAGTTTTGCCGCGCTTAGAATGTTTGCTTGCCAGAATGGATTGAACTGACACCAGTCAATCATCTTATGAATCTTCTCAAACGAACGGTGATCCAACTCGTGCATCTTACGAACGTCATCAGCCCATGACTGCAAGTTTGGTTTCCGGTGTTCTGGATTGTTTCCTTTGATCTTTTCCCAGAGATAGACAGCTTCAATCATTTCAGGAGAGTCGTCAGCATATTCACGCTTGCGTGATTGCTGACTATCTTCTTTCTTTTCATTCTTCTCCTTCTCTTCCTTCTTGTTTGTTGACACTTGATTGACAGTTGATTGACGTTTGATTGACACTTGATTGTCATTGTCCTGATAGTCACACCACTTAGATATTGATATGACGCTATATTTAGTGTTTGATTTGATTGTCAGCATTCCGCTGTTTTCAAATTTATTAACCCATCTCCACACCTGACGCCATGACACTTGATTGTCACGTCGCACACCATCATTCATCTCAAACGCCAACGCGTGGGCTCCTGTCACCAGTTCTCCGCTTGTCACGGATACTTCTTGACCGTTGAATAAGAACTTGCTAGGAGCATGATTTGCTTTCATCAAAATCAGCAGCCAAAGCTTTAGCTGATTCGCGTCAGTCCATACGAAGGACTGGCGTATTTTTCGGTATACTTTTATCCATCCTCCGTCTGCCATGTAATCACCTCAAATCAGAATGGAAGATCATCATCGCTGATATCGACTGGTTGGCTATTGTTAGCAAACCTGTTGCCTTGGCTTGCGGCCGCTGGGTTATTAGCCGATCGTTGTTGGCTTTCCTGAGACGTCTGCCGTGGCTCAAGCAAGGCGAAATTCTCAACGATTACCTCGGTCACGAATACTTTCTGCCCTTGCGCGTTATCATACGTGCGCGTTTGGATATGGCCTTCGATGCCAACAAGTGAACCTTTATGTGTGAACTTAGCGAGGTTCTCAGCTGACTTGGTCCAGATAGCACAACTGATGAAGTCAGTCTCGCGGTTGCCATTTGCGCTACGAAATTGGCGATCAACAGCAATCGTAAATGAACCAACCGCTGTTCCGCTTTGTGTGTAACGCAAATCAACATCTCTGGTTAATCGGCCTGTTAAAGCAACTGAATTAAGCATTTTTTAGTCTCCTTTTATTCGGTACTTGTTTTGTAATGTGGTTGAATTCGTTTAAGTTCGTCAGCCACCAGTTTGATTGGCTTAATGTGATACTTTTGGATAAACGACATGAGGCCAATCGTGTGCTGTTCGCCATGATGAATGCGGCAAAGGGACATGTAGTGATATTGGCTCTCGTCAATCTTGTTACGATTGCGCCCCATGCCAACCGCCTCGTAATGTGCCAAGTCAGCAGGGCGTCCGCAGATAACGCACTTTCGGAAACGGAGGCAGAACCATTGGCGTGCATAGTCGTTGGGTATCATGTCCCACGTCTTCGTCTTAAATGGAACATCGTTGCGGAAGCAAAACTCTAAGATCGTGTAGATCATGTTGCTGGCAGTTGTCATCGAACAGTCACTCAGTGAATATGGTTCAATTGCAAAAATCTCACGTGTATACGACTTCATGAGGCATTCGATCATGTCAACCGTGTCACCGTTCCAGTCTGATATGTCATGCATCAGAGCAAATATCTTTTTGCGTTGATCTGGGCTTATATGACGCCCGTCTTCGACTTCTAACTCAACTGACGGTAGTTTACCCGCGGCAATCTTAGACAGTACATACAAGCTCACAGAGCTATCAGCGGTGATGGTAATTTTATTGCCTGACAACTTATCGAGCCTGCCGTTGATTTTCATTTACGACACCTGCTAGTTTCTTAATTTCGTTCTCAAGCAAGCTTTTTATGCCAGCAGCCGCACTCGGAGTTAATGTTTCGATGCTTGTTGCCTTGCTGCCAAACTTGGCATTGGCTAACCCAATCCATATTTCGGCCAGTTCATTCACCGTCTTCGGCTTGGGATCACCGTTTTTGCTGACCTTCGGCATTTTGTTAAACTGCTGCATAATGAGTTCTTTAATTACTTTGACTGTAGCGTGATCGAGGCTACCATTTGGCTTAGTAGTCCGCTTAGGTTGAGCCTTTGGTGGATTAACTCCGGCCGCAGTACCGTCATCATCATCAAGCTCTGATGTGATGCCGAATGCTGCTGATAGTGAGTATCGACGTGCATATGTCTCAGCAGATCCGAACGCTTGAGCATCGTTCTTTGTAACAGGAACAGACAGCGGCCCCAGCTCAATAAATTGGCCACTAGTGTGGAAAATCAAAGTTGTCACGCTCACCTGGTTTCCTTCGCTAACCACATCTTGTGTGTATGCTAGCCCCGTATCAGGTAGTGCGCGGTCGATTGCATCCACAACACCCTCAAGCTGAACGTAACGAGACTTTAGAAACGGGTTGTCACCATCTTTTGTCGGTTGCTTGACAACTTGCCTGAATGCGTTGATTGCCTTCGCAATCTCGTTTATATCCTCTGATGTGCGCATCATTTACCCTCCATACTGATAAATTCAATGCCTTGTTTTGTCATGAAATCTGCTACACTTTTAGCTTCATCAAAAGTGCCAACAACCTCGAATCCGTAGTGCTTTATTTCTGGCTTTTTAACCACTTCACCGGTATTAGTGTCGACAACTTTGTCACCGATCTTTTTCTGATGGAGTGCATCAATCGCGGCTTGTGCTTCGGCACGTTTCTTAGCTTGTTCAGCCTCACGCTTTTGCCGCTCAACATAGGCATCAATGCGAGCCATAACGTCTAGCTGTGAAGCCCCTTGATCAATCTGTGCAACCCACCCACCAGCATCTAAGCCCGTGGCTTCTGCATATTTGGTAACGGCCTTCTTGGCTGCTTCAAGATCTGCACGCTGTTTGACAATATAATCAGCTGCATCTCCGATTTGCCGCGTGCGTTCAAGCTTACTTAGGCTTTTGTTGAGCCACTTGTCGTTGAACTCAATGTCTTTCAGGTTAATCCCACGTGACTGTGCAATTTCTGTAATGTCATCAAGTACTTGCTCTTTGCGTTGTTCGGCGTCTAATCGTTCTTGTTCTTTGATTCCATCGTTGATGGCTGTTTCAACCGCTGAAATATCGCTAATCATGCCATCAATGACGGATTTGAACGCATCGTATGGTTTGTTGTATTCGCGTTTTATTTCAATACGTTTGTCATTAAGCGCTTTTGACAACTTGCGCAAGTCAGAACGAGACGCTTTCGCCTCTTTCAAAGTTCCTTCAGTGATTACAATTCCACGGTATTTTTCGGCATATAGCTTGATATTGGCCGCAAGCTCGTCTGCATGTTGTAGAGTCAGCACCGATGGCTTATAATCAACTTTGAAGTCAGTAAGTGACAATGTGTTATTTTGCATTATGAATTTCCTTTCTATCAGTCGTTGGTCTGCATACCAGCGGCTTTTTTCATGACTTGTTTGATAATAAATAGGATTGCGTGTGCGCCATCTTCTTGACCCATCGCATACGTTTGATGAGGGTCTGTGTTGTTCGGCCCATAGTCAGTGGCAACCTTGTGATATTTGGCGATCTGACGGTTCGCTTCGGCTAGAATTCGTTCGTATTCCTCATTGGTCATCACGTCATCCCCTTAGTTTTGCTAGTCGAGCACGTAGCTTCTCGTTCTCGGCAAGCAGCATCTTTGCAATTGGTGTGTGGTTGCCGCGAATAATGTCTAACGTCATTTTGTTGTGTTCGTTTAGCAAATCACCAATGGTACGTTCTGCTTCATTCAATCCACTGCCTCCAATTTCCGCTGTGGCCTAAGCAGTGACCAATGATCACGCCAAAGCCACCAGCAATTAGTAAATAACCAATCATTATTTGTCCTTCTCTCTAAGTGACCTTGAAATCTCTGGGAACCATTTGTCTAAGAAGTCGAGCCATGGTTTCGGATGAAACAGATACCCCTTTTTGCCAGGCGGTGGATATGAAACCACGGTATCTTGCAAGAACTTGTGGAAGCGTGGGACGTTCAAGATATTGTTAACTACCCACGTGTTGTTATGTCCTTCGACATAGCTTGTTGCGGTGGTGAGCGTCCACATTCCTCGTGCTGCTAGCTTGCGTTTGAGTTCTTGGTTCTCCTCGATCATCTTTGCCAGTTCCTCTTCATCGACCGCTAAATACTTTTTGCTTGAAATCTGATCATCTTCAACAACCTGCAACAGTGGCATGGCATTTCCTCCTTTCCTGTGATTGCCTCCTTAGCTTTTTACAGCCATAACTATTTCCGCTTCTTAATGGAGAGTTTGGATTCTAACGCCCAATGAGTGACAAAGCGGTTTTCAGAACTGCTTCTTCTTGATCGAGCGACAATTCGCTCATGCTAGCGATCAAGCTCAATGCTATTTGTGCAAACATCTCTTGTTCATAAGGTGCTTGCTTTTTTGTGTTGCGTTCGTTCATACTGTCATCCCCTTTTGTAGAAACTTGTTGATAAAATACTGCTGGCCTTTTCCGGTTACCTTGGTCGTCTTGGTGATTCGCACGCTGCCATCTGGGTTCTGGAATGTGCGTTCCTTGATATCGAACAGGCCTAAGTCCATTGCCCGTTGTGTCGGCATGTTGCGGCGATCTCCACTGCCAATCAGGTATCCGTGTTCCCGCAGCCAAGCGAACAGCCTATTCTGGCCAATATCCACACCGTTCTGGCGGATGAGCTTGGCTAAGTCACCGATGAGAATGCTTGTGTGGCTGGTGGCTACTGCGTCTGCAAACAGTGCTTTAGGTTTCATTGTTTCGTTATCAGCCTTAAGTGCCGCTGTTTTGGCTTGTTCGTCCTTTAGCTGCGTTGCCAGATCGATAATGAAGTCTGGATTATAGATGGCCTTCTCAATCGTTTCAGGCGTCATATAAGCACCATGCTTGCGGATTGATGGGAGAACTTCATGCGTTACCCAACGGTTAAAACGTTTGGCCGCTGGTTTTCGACTAGCACCAATCAGTTTGTATAGCCCCGGTTCGCTGATGAAATTGGTCTCGCCTGATAAGCCCCCTAAGTTAAACTTAGTCACCTCATCGCCGTCTAATGATTTCAACGCTACCGTTGTGTTTGTTAGTTTCAGCGCATTCGTAACATCCGGTGCTGAAAACCAGATAATGCCGTTGGAGCTGACAGTCCGAATTTGGTTATCTTCGAACTGAAATAGTTGTAGTTCGTTCATACCGTCATCCCCTTAGGTCGCGTTATTGCGACTTTTTTCTTTAAAAAAATATCAATTGCTTCCTGATCGCTAAGAGGGATGAATTGCATCATTTTGAATATTTCTTGTGCCGTGAAGTCTTTTCCACCCCGCTGCATTTTCCGAAATAATGTGCTTCTTGCGATCCCTAATGCTAAAGCTAGAGAATCTTGAGTGACGTGTCGTTCTGTCATAAGTCCCTTTAAACGATCCAAATTCACATTAACCATATATGATTCTCCTTTCTGTCGCATTCCTGCGACTTGATGAACTAAGCATAAATCGCTTATAAGCAAGTGTCAATATAAAAATCGCAAATATGCGACTTTTGTTGTTGCAAATTTGCGACGTCGGTTTATAATTGTAGCCATACAGGAGGTGCCACATATGAACGTTGGAGAACGAATGAAAACTATTCGTAAACAAAAAGGCATTAGCGCAGATTCTCTTGCCGCCAAAATTGGTGTCTCTAGATCAACGGTTTTTCGATATGAAAAAGGAGACATCGAAAAGGTTCCAATTGAAGTAGTTGCAAAGGTAGCGAATGCCCTCGATATTAAACCAGAAGTTTTAATGGGTCTGAAAGCTGACACCGTTGTGGACAAGATTCATGACACGGTGGTTCAACTCCACCCCGAACGTCAGCAAAAAGTTTACACGTACGCGGAAAAGCAGCTCAATGAGCAGCAGAACCCCGACAACGTTGTCAGCTTAGATGAAGCGCGTGTAGAACGTAATCTCGATGAACCAGAGTTCAATGTTGAGGTTGATGGTATTGTGGCCGCTGGATATGGTGCCTTTAATGATGATCGCGATGAACCAATGGACACAGTTAAGATTCCAGACAGTGCTATTCCGTCTCACTACGATTACTGTTTTAAAGTTGTCGGCGACAGTATGCATCCTACCTATGATGATGGTGAGTTTGTCTTTGTTCAAAAAACACAAGATGTTACTAACGGCATGATCGCGGTAGTTGATATTGATGACATGACATTCATCAAAAAACTGATATTCGAGCAAGATCGTCTGTGCCTTCGGTCATTGAACGATGACGTAGATGAAGAAACTGGCGAACGTATCTACCCGGACTTCTACGCTGACGACACAGACAATATTGAAGTGATTGGTAAAGTTGTCGGATCATACGCATTCAAATAATCTTACGTCCAAGCCCTGATCGACGTTAAAAGCTGAATTTTTTGGAGGGAGAAATATGGCTTGCACTTGCGGTGTGGATGGCATTAAAATTGAGTCTTTTACTGGGAAGGTTGAGCTAAGCGATGGTATTTGGGTATGCGTACCACACTGGAAACAAGCGGGCTTTAGTACGCTAGAAGCAACTAAATATGGACAACAGCTCACAATTGATAGATTCAAAGAGATTTTAGAAAGTGGCCGTTCAGGGAAAGAATATTTAACAAGCGAAAATAAAACGTCATTTCAACTATCAACCAACGCTTTAATTCAACCAAATGAAATTGGCAAGTTGCAGATAGCCATAGCTCGCGACTGGGAATCTAACGAGGAGGTACTTATAGCTCTTAAAGGCGCATTCAAAGAATATTTGATTGTGACAAGGTCATATCTTTACATTTTTAAGTCAGGCTTTATGACCGGTCATTTTGTCGGCCAGAACCGATTTAAAATGCCGATTGCAAACATCACAAACGTCGAAGTTGATACTCATTTATTGACTGGATACTTTGAAGTAGCAGCGGGAGGAGTTCAAAATCTACCACGAAATTATTGGTCTACTGACTCAAAAACTGATCCTGCTAAATCTCCAAACACAATATCTTTAAACAGCAATTTATTCGATGACTTTAGAAAAGCATCAGACCTGATAAACGAATTGATTATGGACATCAAGTTATCCCCCTCAACAAGCGTTCAATCATTTTCAAAGTTGGATACTCCAGATGAACTTAGAAAATATAAGTCTCTTTTAGATGATGGCATTATTAATGAACAAGAGTTCAATGCTAAAAAGAAGCAGCTTCTGGGACTGTAGTTTTTTCCTCAACACAAGCTGAACCATATGGCAATCTTACGTCCAAACCCTGATCGACGTTAAAAGCTGAATTTTTTGGAGGGATTCATTATGAAAAAGAAATTGTCAGTACAACATTTTTTGCTGGTGCTGGGCACAGTTTTGGTAGCTGCAATCGCCATATTCATCACTCCTCCGACTCTGGCACAAGCTAAAGCCGCTGAGGCAACATTGATTCCTGGCACATATACCGTTGGAGAGGAGCTCAAGTCTGGGCGATACACGGTCAGTTCTACTTCAGGCACGGGTAACTTTCTCAACCAGCCGAAGAAATCAAACGGACAAGACGTCAATGAGATTTTGGGATCAGATGAGTCTGCAACCACATCTGCCGTAACAGCCACCTTTAAAAAAGGCGACCAGGTTGAGATTTCCGGCATGACATCAGCACACTTTGTGCCCGTAACATCGCGTAATAAGAAAAATACCAGCAGCCTCGGCACGGGATATTGGACTGTTGGTAGGGATATCAAGAAAGGCAAATATACGGTGTCCCCAGCAGCAGGCGCATCCGGTAACTTCTTTGTTCAACCTAAGAATCTATTTGGCACAGACATCAATGAAGTTTTAGGATCCGATTCATCCGCTGGTCAGGTGCCAAAGGTAAACGTCAATTTGAAAAAGGGTGACACCGTGATTATCGGAGGAATGCCATCCGTCTCATTCACAAAACGATAAGAAACTACAATCATGATAATTGATAATACACAAAAAAGTCCTTCCCCCACGCAAGCGGCGTCCCCGTGCAAGCCGGAGAGTGGGGCTGGATACAAAATAAAAAGCGCCTACCCCACCGAATGGGTAGACGCCTAAAAGAACGTGACTGCGTGGTGGGTGCAATAGCACCCGTCTGTATTATAGCACAAGGAGGTGTAAATGATGGCCAGCATTAGTAAACGTGGCAAAAAATGGCAATATCGTGTCTCTTACAAGGATAATGATGGAACACGCAAGTATGTCAACAAGGGTGGCTTCCCCTCAAAAAAAGCTGCTGATATAGCGGCAATCGAAGTCGAACGTCAGCATAATCGCGGTGCAAATTTGGATCTTAACAAGATAACGTTAATCGACTACTGGGACAAATGGATTGAGCTGTACAAATCTGGTAAGCATTCTCGTATCACTGAAGCTCGGTATAAAACAATTCGTAAACAGTTATTAGCCTATTGGGGCGAAAGCCGTGAACTAAAATCAATTTCAAAATCAGACTGGCAGGCATTTATCAATGAGTTTGGCAAAAAAAGGGCTAAAGATACAGTCAGCAAATTGAATGGATATGTTCGCTCAATGGCTGATTCTGCCGTCGATGACCAAATAATATATACTAACTTCACTCATAACGTTGTCCTCACTGGTAATGAAGGCCAAGCAGGAATCATCAAATATTTGCAAGTAAAGGATTTGCGCAAGCTCGTCAATTACTGCCTAGAATTTGCCGACTACGAGCATATTGCTTACTACATCATCGCAACCGGGGCACTGACCGGAGCTAGGTATTCTGAAGTTCTTGGGCTCACGTGGGATCGTGTTGATCTTAAAAAGCGCGTTGTGCACATTACCAGAACGTGGGATCACAGATATGGCAGCGGCTTTGCTGCTACTAAGAACAAATCAAGTGTACGTGACATCGACATCACGAGAGAACTTGCAGACTTGCTTTTACGTCTCAAGAAAGAACAGCAAGAGGTCTACCTTGTTCAGGCATATCGTGATAGCAAACAACTATTATTTCGCAGCATACGGCATAACATGCTATCGAGCACGGCAATTAATAAGGATCTAAGGACGATCGAGAAGACTCTCGACATTTCCCCCGCGATTACTTTCCATGGGCTTAGACACACTCACGTTTCCTATTTGATTGCCAATCACGTTGACATTAACTATATTTCAAAAAGACTTGGGCATGCCAATACAATGATCACTCAAAAAGTCTACGCTCATCTTCTTGAAGATCAAAGAAAAGAGCAGGTATCCCAGACGCTACAAGCACTTTCGAGGCTTTAGCTTGTGCACATTTTGTGCACATGATGAAAAAAACAACCGAAAATAAAAGGAAACAAAAATCCCGGAATGCCTTTATAACAGCATTCCGGGAAGCTATAGAAAGCATCTAGAAGCATAAAAACGGAGAGTAAGGGCGAAAACAAACGTATATATAATAGTAGAAAACAACTTTTTGTGCATATTTTGTGCACAAAAATAAACCTCCCGCCATTGCTGGTAGGAGGCATTTTTGTTACCTGATGTATAGGCTTTCGCCCGGATAAATCAGGCTGTAGATTGACTTGCCGTTGTTAGCGGCCAGTGTGTACATACTGATGCCATACTTTCTGGCAATACTCCAGAAGCTATCACCAGAGCGGACTGTGTAGTACGTGTGCGCATAGGTTTGCACATTTGAACTGCGCGAACCATAGCTCTCACCACCATTTACGCCCAAGGCAACATAATGATACCTGCCTGAGTAGCTGAGATAACGTGCCCAAACATATGTGCCACGGATATACACGTGATCATAAATCACACTTTCACCGGGTGCATAGCTACCAACGGATGCATATCCGGTGCCGGCACCAGTGCGGATGTTAACAGTCGCGGACGGCTTGAAAACACCAGTTTGCGCATAGTCGACATCACTGGCCGCTGTTGAAGTAGACGGTTGCGATGGTGTTGCGGGCTTTGATGGCGCGACAGGTTGTTGACTGTAGCCATTATCGGTTACGCCAAGCAAGTCAACGTTGCCATCAAGACCACCTGCCGCATGCATAGAAGTAAATTGGTAGAGCGCAATGCCGGGCATTGACGGGAATACACCATAATCTGGCAATGCCCGAATCTGATAGTCCGGATAGGCCGCGATCCACAGTGAATTGGGAAACTCCGCTAGAATGCGCTGATAGTCAACGTGTGCCAGTGTATACGGCTTGTAGCTGTAATACATTGGCGTATATCCCGCCTGCGCAATGCGCCGCATACCATATAGAATGGCATCGGTATTGGCAGCCATACTTGATGAGGCACCGTCCTCATAATCAAGAGCAACAATAGAACCTTTCGGCGTTAGAATCTTGGGAAGGAAGTAGTCAAGTGCCTGTCGACCAATATCAGCACTGCCACCGACCCCGTACCACAGATAAGTATGGGCTTTGAGTCCATTCGCCTGTGCTGCCTTGACTTGGCTTGCATACGTCCATTGATCATACAGCGTACCGCCTTGTGTACCGCCAGCCTGAATGATCGCGAAATTGTTATTCGTGCCATATTTCCCGTTGGCTCCCTGATAAACTGCCCAGTCCACACCGATGTCTCCCTTAGCCGCATTGACCTGTGATGGCAGGGCAAAAGAAATAGCCGCCAAGAAGGCGACTACCAAAGTGATGAGTTTAGTTTTAAATTTCATGGTGCCCTCCTTATTGCTGTGGAGCAACAGATGATGGTGCCAGCTGAGCCTTAACTGCGTCTGCGGCAGCTTGAGCTGCGGCCGCTACTTTGTCTTGATTAGATGCTTCCTGATCAACTGTCTTTTGTGGATAGGTTTCTGCTAGGCTATCTTTCAAGTCCGCAAAAGCTTTTTCAACCGCGTTGGCAATTGTCTGCTCGTCTGTGCTGGTGAAACCAAGCGATTTCAAACCATCTTTAACTGCTTGAATGGCAGTCGATTTCTTAACCGCACCGTCAATCGCCTGTGTCACACCGAGCTGTTCTGCCGCAGTTACGGCTGCGTTTGCCAATGGGCCTAATACCTTTACCAAGGTGAGTGCCTGCTTGTTAGCAAGCAATTGTTTTGAGATCCAAGCCCCAATGATCGGGATTGCTGCTACTGCGAGTGATACTAAAAGTTCTGTCCAATTATTCATGATTGTTTTCCTTTCTGAGGCGCTCATTTTCACGTCTCAAACGGTCATTATCTGCGCGTAATCTGTCGTTCATGTCCTCAAGCTCATCATGCCTGTTCTTCCGTTTACCCTCGCGGTAGGTCAGATAAGCAATAAGCGTTGGAACGATGGTTGCAATGTATGGAGTAGAATCGACAATGATTTTAGTTATCGCTGCTGTCACGGCTATCACTCCTTCGTGCCAGAATCAGCACGAAGGCTGTTATGATCGCATTGCTGATCCAACTTGTGTAGATTCCAGTTGAGATTGATGTCAGGAATTGTAGTATTGTCAAGAATGACATCAAGAAACTGGTAGTTGTGAGTAACAGACGATTGATTGTTGCCGGCTGTTCTTCCCATAACACCCAACCCCCAATCCCGAGTCCATCAATTACAAACAAAAACCCCACAATGTCATCGTTTAGCCAGTCAGAATAGTGCGGGGGCCAGATGAAATAATAGTCGTTGATGCCTAGATTGCAATAATAAAGTTACCACCTAGAAAGAGGCTTGCTCACTGCTTGAACTGGGGTTTGCCAACGGAGACATTTTCTAGGTTTGTTATTGATAAGCGCTGTGGCTTGTTGAATATCGGTCTCTGAAACCTGATCAAACTGTGTTCCCTTCGGGAAATAGTAGCGAAGTTCTCGATTGAACCGTTCATTTGTGCCCCGTTCATTCGGGTGATAGGCGTGGCAAAAGTAAACCGGTATCCGATAGCGCTTTGTAAGCGCCTGATCGCAGGAAAACTCTTTACCGTGATCAACCGTCACTGATCGAACCGGACCCGGAAAGTCCACCATCAGTCTTGCAAATCCCTTGAGAACAGCATTTTGTGATAAGTTTTCAAGCTTAGTTGTCGCCATTAAACGTGTCACCCGATCGACAATGGTCAAAACAGCAGCCTTTGACCCGCGACCACCGCGAACTGTATCCATCTCTAAATGTCCTTTTTCGGTTCGCCGATTAGCTGACTCACTGCGAATCTCAATTGAGGTGCCTACTGCTTGGTTATAGCGCGACCGAAGGTCTTGTCTTCTTTTATGACGTTTACCGTGATCAAAGAGTTGGCTTGGCTGAAAATCGACTTGTCTTTGATAAATCCAGTGGTAAATCGTGTGTGGCGCACAGTGAACGGCATAACCGACCATTTCAGGGGACCAACCTAGGTTTAGCTTCTCAGTTACCATCCGCTTCAACTTAGGCGTTAAAATCGAGTGCCGACCACAACGATGCCGACAAGTATCGGCATGATCCTGAGCTATAATGGCGCAGTAATCACCTTCAGGGCAACGGTGAAGCTCATGCCTAATAGAAATACGAGAGCGGCCTAAGGTCGCGGCGATGTATTGAATCGTGTGGTGTTGCATCAGTTCTATCTGAGATCGTTCAATTAAGGTTATAATGGCCATGGGACCTGTCCTTCTCTCTAGATGGTATGTTATGCAAACACCATTTTAGCAAGAACGGACAGGTCTTTTTTCACATTTTCTGGGTGGTAACTTTAATTATGCAATCTAGGGATGATTAGAAAAAAGCCAATGGCAACCATGCCAATGGCGAGTGCTGCGTGTGTCGGGTGATCTCTGATTTTATTTAGCATTGTCATCACTTCCTTCCACAAAAATAGCCGCTAGCTTTTACTGGCGACTTGCTTAAGAAGCTCATCCACTTCCGCTTGGCTAATCCAGCCGACACTCACGAAAAGTGGCAAGTCATCCTTAGTGTAAATTCCCATATTGAAATAACTGATCACCATATTCTTTAGTTCATCCATCGTGTTAACCTCCTTGAAATGACTGACGATATTAAAAAAGACGCCTAAGCGTCTGGAAAATTTCGATCATAAAATTTCTTCAATCGTTGTAGCTCTACTTGCCACTTAGTGTTCTGATCATCAGGCAAAATCTCACCCAGCCTGCTCAAAGCAGTAAAGCTAAAGTAATTCCTTTCAGCTTCATGCTTTGGCCTCATTGTTTTTTGCCGCGACGAGAGTTGCAACTTGTTTAGCCAAACTTGCATTCGAAACAGTTAAGTTTGCTACCTGCTTAGCCAATTCGGCATGGATAAGATCGTCAGCCGATGGATTGGACACTGGCTGCACGGGCTCATAGTTTGCATCCGCCACCAAGCGGCCATTGATTAATTTTGTGTGCCCAATAACAGCTGCTTGAAAATCCGCCTCGGGCACCTCACATACATTCAGACCGTCATCAGTGATTTCTCCAGCTTTACGCCGTGTCGCATCGGCTATTCCTTTTACCATAATGGTTCGATCATCGTTCAATTTAAACATTGCTAACATTTTCCTTTGCCTCCTCACACTGATTAATATAAAACGCGTTCTCCAGTTGGCGGATCATCAATCGTTCGATACGTCAGAAACCCACCAAAGTCGTATTTGCCATCGGGTACGTCAGTGTTAGTCAATCCTTTTAGAGCCCCGTTTTCAATGTAGATAGTCATAAAAGATCCACGTAATCCCGTGCTCCCCAGCACGCCCTGTGCATTTTCGCCCACGGTATACCCTGCCGGGAACTGGTTAATGATAGTATCCCAAGATAAAGCCTTCGTGATTTGAACCTTAACCAAAGCCTGAACAATGTTACCTTTGCGATAGAAAATGATTAGTCCATCACTGATAGCCCCCGTAATGTTTGGTGACATTACGTGCCGGTATTCAGCTGATCCTTCATCATTTGCTGCCAAAATATCAAAGTTCTTCTGAATTACTTCTGGGCCTTCTTTCATGCCAGTAAAGATTTTGTCTAAATTTGTCATGTTTACCTTCCTTTCTGTGCCAAAAAAAGACGCCTAAGCGTCTGCGATTTTTTATATCAATTTTAGATACTGGACTGCTGGCAACCCTTTTAAGGTGATCGTCTTGCCGGCAATATTCACTTCAAAATTTTGCGGATAAAATACAGGCGTCCAGTACACTAAGATGTCCACTTCATCCGGCTTTGAATACCGCAGACAATATACCTCATTCATCAACTCGCTGTCTTTCGAGACTTGAATCCGTTCTGCTAGTGTGTAACCACTTAAGGTCCCAATCAAGTTTGCGACTGCCTGACCAACAAGATTTGGGGTACAATCCTGATTCAGGATTGAGTAGTTCTTGCCCGCTTTCAAGGCATACAACGAGATGATTGGAAAATCGAGCAAATCTTGAACTAAGATTTCCCGAACAGTCAAATTAGCCGCGCTTTCCCAGTCCCAATAACCTTGCCACTTATAAGTCTCATCGCCATACTCAGAACGAGAAAAGCCAAACTCAGTGCTGATGATTGGTTTGCCTTGTGCAGATGGCGGCATATCCCGCATCAGTGAATCTCGCAACAGAATCTCTGGTCGTCCGCCATTGACCGCCTGCATAATATAGGGGTGGAAGCTAACCAAATCAGCGTTTAGATCAAACAGGCCAAATTTATCAGCATAAATCACCATGTCGTGGGTACTGTGACCCTCAGCATCGCGGTAATTGAGATATCCGGTGCTAGATAATGTTGCATAAGTGCCAGTCGGGTCATGATTCTTGACCAGTTGACCAAACCACTTGTCAAAGTCAACCCATGCCCGCATCGTGTCTTCCCGTGTACTTGCAGCGTTGCCATCGTTTGACCAGAAGCCACCGTTTGCCTCGTTGAAACCTTCCCAAAGAATATTTTGGTTGGCATATCGCATAACCAAGGTTTGACAAATTTCTTTGAAGTTAGCCAGTTCATCCGGCGTAAAGCGAGAGTGAGTTGTAGGATCGTCTGCGTTTGACGGCCAATTGCTCCAAGGCAACGAATAAATGTTAACAATCAGGTTAAAATCTAGTTTAAGCGCAGACGTCAGTGCTGAATCGAACTGCGCTGGGTCAAAATTTTTGGTGCCAGTTACATAATCAGGTGCAATTTCAAGATTGAACCTCATGTACTTTAGACCCATTTTTTGCGCTGACTTTAGTTGCATGTCAAGATCCGCGTCTTCTTGCCAAGCCATGACGCCTAGCTTGTCAGTAATGGGGCGTCGCTTGGCAACATGCTGTGTTTTTGTAAACATATCACAACCCTCGATCACTCAATTGAATGGTGCCACTGGCAAAGAATTCGCTGCCATCAGAATACTGCGTTGCCTCCGTCGAAGCATCAATGAATCCTTCAAAGAAAAGTAAACCATTGTCAGTCGTATTCATAGTCCTCAACACTAGTGATGGTTGAAACACGTCTACCTTCGTTGCCAAAAACCTTTGCGGAATATATCCGGGAACTTTTAGCTGATTAGGTAGATAAAAAATTGCCGTATCATCGCTGCCCCACTTGCCACTTAAAAGTGCCTGCTTAATTTTAAAGTGAATGGCAAAACTCAGGGCCTGAAAAGTTCCCACAGACAAGACGCGATAACGCAATTCTTGAACGCTATCAATATTGCTGCCAAACTTAAGTCCATCTTGAAGCCAGCCCGTATCTACTGTTGGCAAAAACCGGCCGCTATCTTTATATTGCGGAATCGTATCGAACGTTTTGACGCCTTCGATAGTTTGTGCGGATTTAAGATCGACTACATTATCTTTAAGTTCATCAATCTCAGTTTGCAACATCGTGAAGTTGTTTTGCAGTGCTTCGACGCTGTTTTGCATGCCATTTTCGATATTAATAAGTGCCATTTTATCACTCCTTCTTCGTCACCACAGCAAGATCTTCAGCGCGCAATTCCAATGTACATTTACCGTCAATGATGTGATAATTGCCATTCTGCATTTTTTGAAAGGCACCGGTTTTGACGAATGTCAGCGCCTCACCTGCAATCGCAATCATGCTCTCATCGGTACCACTACTGATTACTTTTCCAGAAACGCTCTTATCATTGCCACCGCCAAACATACCCTCCGGCTCTGTGCCGATATGGTTAAGACCCAAACTGTCAGTTTGATAGTGAAGCGGTACAGTCGCATTGGTCTCAAGTTCCAGCGGTATACTTAAGCGAATTGATCCATCGCTGGCAGCGGTTCGGATAGCGATAGTTGACTGTTTGCTCACACTAACGCCATTATCGGCTGTTACGGCCAATGTATACTTATTATCCGGTTCGAGTCCTGTTATGACGGCACTTGTTTCTTTAACTGTCTTTGTTTGCTGTCCATCTTTGTAAATATCATATTGCACGTTTAATCACCGCCAATTCAACTTTGCCGATTGATCAGTAATTTCACTGGCCGTTAACTGACTTGGACTATCTGGCGCCTCCGGATTTTCAAGCGCTACTTCTCCGGAGCCGTTTTTAACCGCACCGCCAAAGTCAAACTTAATTGTTTTAAAACCATTGATTAAATAGAAGTTTCCATCAGGCTCAACTACTGGTGTCCCGGTCATTGCAAACTTCATCGGCATTTCTACTCTAACAGTATTGCTGTCTGGATAGCTAACAAATATTGATAACTGCACTTCGTTAATTTCGCCAAAGCCACCAGCAAAGTTCGTCCCAAGACCATCCGTTTCAGTTCCAATCGCGTTTTCGTAATAAGAGGCAGAAACACGCGGCGTATACCCTAGATTGTGTGTCAAGGTTGCCACAAAACCGCTGGGGACGCTTTTTGCCAACATTCCTTCAATGTTCTCTAGCCGATCATCTAAGTCAACATACGTACCATATGTTTTAGAGTCACGAGCAAGGATCACTTCACTATCCTTAGTGGCATTGGCAATCACCGTCTTGAACTGATCCTCGACATTGCTCTGTCGTTTTTCGACATCAGATTGCCTATCCTCAACGCCATTGAACGCCGAAACGACTCCGTTTAACTTGACACTAATCCATTCCACGAACAACGCAAGCGCTTCACGAACATCAACCCCATACTGCTTGTGACGAATCCAATCTGCAAGTTTAGAACTGGTTTTGTCCTCGACACCCTGATTGATTTCGTCTCTAATCTCATTCTCGTCTGGGATATGGTCGGGATCATTATATTGCGCTGTTGATTGTTTATCGTTTTCTTCGTTCATCAACCCTTCCCTCCTTTTTCTGTATTGCTATTATCTTCCAGCACCTTTATGCGTTCTTCCAACGTTGACAACGTTGCTCCGGTATCTGTCTTTTGAGCACCTTTAACTTCGCTAACTTCTTTATCTAATTCTTCGATGTCAGACGAAATACCACTTAGCTTAGTATCTATCTCGCCTAATGATTGCTTGATTGAGGCAATGTCAGCACTACTCAAGTCCGTCTGAAGCTTTTCGACTGTCCCTTGCAGATCAACGATCGATTTTTGGGCTTCCTGTGCTGTTTTGCTAAGTGACACAATAAGACTCGATTGTCCAATAACTGTTTGTTGAAGCTGACCATATAGACGCTGGTTTTTAATGTTTTCTGCTGCCGTCTCCACTGCATAATCAACGCCAGACTTAAACTTGTTTCCAATAACAAGTTCTGCATTTTGAGGTTGAATCAAGTCAAGTGTTTGCCCAACGATCCGCATCGTTTCATCTGTTTGGGTTGGTGGATTGATTACCCGGTTAAAGTTGTATACTTTGAAGTCTTCTGGAGCACGTCCAATTAAGGAGAGATCTAATGCTGTAACGGCAAACTTGCGTACAACCGGCCGCTGTTGACTAATCCATGAATTAACAGCATCTTGAAGTTGATCAGGTGTTTTAGCACTGTCAAATACTTGTACACCTTCAAGGACCCCGTATTTATTTATCAAATCAGGAATATCAACATACAGCGATTTTCCAGCGTCTGTTAAATTAACCCGAGTCTGAACTGACCCTTCGGGACTCGCGTTGTCTTTGACAGCTCCTAAAGGAACAACTCGTGTAATTATCCCAGTAGCGTCAGTTTCAGCCTTAATTGCTTGCAAATTGACGCCAAGACGAATGACTGTTTTGCCAACTTCACCTAGCTGTGACTTAACATCTAAAAAAAGTCCATTATTAGCAGAACGAACGCGGATATCATATCCTAATGTGGTAACCACAAAATCATGGAGCGTATCATACAAATCTTTTTCTGGAGTCGTTTCTAGGGTCTGTGGCTGGTTGGATTCTGGCATAACTCCAAGTTGCATTTGTTTAAATGAGTCAACTCGGGAATTGAACACATTAACTAGCTGTTCGATGATCGTAGCAGGCGTCCCAGTAAACGTTTGGTATCCGGGTACAACATCATGTAAGAATGCGAGTGCACCCTCACAAGTATAAGAACGTGTTACAGCACCAGTTTCGGCCATCTCATTAGTTGGAACCAAAACGCGACCGTCGAAAAGGACATCGCCCGTATCTATTCGGACAACCCGCACTCTTGTGACCATCGGCATTATCTCGTTATAACCGGGATTGTTAGGCAACATACTAAACGTAAATGACGGAATTGAATTGATATCTTTTTTAATTTCTGCGGACGTAAGCATTGTTTTACTGCCGCCAGGACGCATGATAACAATAGACTTGTCATTATTAATAATTGTGACTTGATACAAATTAGATCACCTCCCTGTGCCATGCGAATGAGATTTCTCCCGATCCAGTAACGGTAATCGTGTTTGTTCCTACCTCTAAGGGGATATCTTGTGATGTTCCTTGCGGAACTTTATACTCGATTTGTCCAACGCGCACAGTCAAATCCGCATTTGTGGTTATTTGCGGTGTTACAGTTGTCACGCTATTATTGATGAGTTCAAAACTCCGACCACCATTTATTTCAAAATCAACGTTCTGGGCAACACCATTATCGAAATCAAACGTGTCCCAATCGTCATCGCCTTCAAACTTGTTTGCAATCATGAATGGATAGCAAGTGAATACGACCGTTAGCTCTCCTGATCGAACATCGTCTTTTAAATCTGCTGCTTCTTGCAACTCGGCCAAAAAATGATAATCAGGCAACTTGTCGTCATAAAGTTCCGCTTTTGAATTACTTGAATACAGCCAATTGGCTATTTCTGTTTTTAATTCGTGCATTGAAACTTGATCATATCCGTATTTATTGACAACGTTTATGACATAGGTAACTTTGCGTTCGTTATAAGGCTGAACCCCACCAATTGTTGAAAAGTCATAGCTTTGGTTACTGAACGGCACTGACACAATCGTTTTAATCTTTGAAGGAAAGCCAATGTCGTGTGAAACAACATGAACATACGCACCGAAATCGCTCGGCCGTTTTCCTAAATACGTAAAGTCATGAAAAGGCATTAGCTTGTCACCCCTCTTGTTTGCAATTGAATTGCCTTGCCGTTTGCGTTGTTTAATATTGGCCCAACGACTTGGCCAAGAACCTTACCGTCAACAATTAGGTAGATCGGCCTGTCATTGTCTGGTTTAACGTTTGAAGCCAGTGCTTTGCCAAGGCGTTCAATCGTTTGGTCGGATAAAGTCATATTGTCGGTGATGCCGCTGACATTCACTGCACTTGGCGTCCGTGTTGCGAACGTTTTCGGATTCAATTGGTTTATTCTATTAGCAGCGCCTCCGAAGTCTGTTGTGCCACCAGCAAAACGTGGAATCGAGTAGTTTCTTGCGGACTGCATGGCAGTTTCAATTTTCGTATGCCGAGGAAGTGGTAAGGTAACGTCTCGCCCATATGCCACAAATTTTGCTCCATTTGGTAGCGTGACGACCTCTTGATAACGAGTGCCAGATGCGTCGTTAATAGTTGCTAATCCACCGGTAAAGTTTTGAGTGCCTCGTGCAAACTTGCCACTGTTCAAAAGTCGTTGTACAGCGGGATCAACATCTGCATTAATCACGAATGTTTTTGTGATGGTAGCATCGCCACCGAATGCAGCAACTGCATTGACGCCAATTTGTGACGCTTCTGATACTCCACTTGCATCCCCGTTAAATAATCTCATTAATGGATCTTTGCTATTGAACAGCAGAATGCTGCTTTGCCCTTTTGATGACTCGCTATTAACGCTCGACGAATCGCCTTTAAATGGCTTCAGCACTGGGTTAGTTCCATTAAATAAAATGATACTGCTTTGACCAGAATTAGACGCACCATTAACAGACGATGAATTACCATTGAAAAGCTTTAGACCCGGCAATACCTCGTTATACTTAACAATGCTTGATTGCCCAGAAGAAGACTCTGTCTTAACGCCACTGGAATTCCCATTAAAAAGCTTTAAGCCAGGTAGAACTTCGTTGTATTTCTGAATGCCCCCTTTGGCTTCTTCTGTTTTTACAAGCACATCAGTATTATTTGCTTTAAGTCCTTTTTCGTTGGGGTTCTTAAACAAATTGTATTGATCAATTGCAACTCCAGCTTTTTCTAATTTAGTACGAGCATCGGAATCGTTCATCAACAGACTTTTGGTAGAGTTTGGAAGGCTATTCCAAAGACCGTATTTAACAACCATATCGGCTAAGTCGGATTTGCCTTTGGTCTGCATAATAGCAGTTTTTTCTTCTATTGATAGGCCATTCCACTCGCCGGCTTTGATCATGGCCTGGACTAAGCCTGCAGAAGCTTTATCTTTAACGATTGCTTCTAGCTGGCCAAGAGTTAATCGATTCCAGTCATTTGCTTTATCAATAGCAGCTACCAAAGAGCTGGTATCGCCCTTTGCTACAGCCTGGATTTCTTTTGGCGTAAGTGTATTCCACAAATTTAGCTGATCGATAATATCAGCGATGTCTTGCTTACCAAAAGAAACTAGGGTTGCATATTTCTGCGTATTTGGAAGCTTGTTCCAAACTCCCATGTCAAAAAGGATGTCTTCAAGGTCTTTCTTGCCTTTAGCATTGACAATGGCTTCTTGAACTTTTAAGTCGAGCTTCTGCCACTCGCCGGTTTGCTGAAGTGAAGATACTAATGGCGCTGTTGCTTTATCTTTAACGATTGCTTCTTGCTGTTTCAAGGTGAGATTGTTCCAGTCTCCACTCTTGACTAAAGCATTTACTAAAGGCGTGTAATCGCCCTTCACAATTGCTTGCTGATCCTTAAGCGACAGACTATTCCAGGAAACAAACTTATCCATAATATCTGCAAGCTGTTCACGCCCCTGAGTACGGATAATTGCATTCTTTTCGGGAACGCTCAATTTCTGCCATTGTTTAGAAGAAGCAAGTGCTTCAACAATCATTTGCTTGGCATTAGAGGTGATCTTGGCATTCTTTAAATCGAATTTAAGTTGCTGCCAACCTTTTTTAGTGCTGGCCGTATCTTTCAACACTTCAGGAAGATTTGTCTTCACCTTCCCAGTCTTGGGATCAAAAACAAGACTATTCCAGTGATCACCGGCCTCTTGAGCAGCTTTACCAAATCCTTCAGTCGCGGCAGCAAAATCTCGGTTACTCTTAACCCCTTTGGCCATAGACTTCTCATAACTATTCATAGCAGATTCGGCTTGTGAGCTTGTCAGATGGAAGTCAGTTTGAAGTTCCGCTAGCATTTCCGAGCGCGATGTTCCTTGTGCTTTCATGGCTTGAATTGCGCCAGCATAGATGGCTTTCATTTTGCTCTGGTGATCTTTTTCTAAGCCTTCAAGTGCCGTGTTACGCATGGCAGCATCATTCTTGTACTCGGTGTTGATCTTGTCCTGTGCCGCCTTATAGGCACTGTTTTCTTTGTTAGAGGCGTTCCACATATCTTGATACTGCTCTAGGGCAGCACTCTTAGACATTCTAGTTCTCTCACCAAGAACAGCCTTGAGCACATTATTCTGTTGCGATCCAGAAATCTGTAGCGTCTTGACAGCCAGTGCGGCATTTTTACGACGGTAGTTATCCAACAGTTGATACTGGTCAGCCGTCATCTGTGCTCCGCTCTTGTTAAACGATGCAGTAATGGCTTGGGCCTTTTCGTTGTTGCTTTCCATCTCTTTGATTCGCTTAGCGTTAGCGGCTTTTTCCTTAGCGGCCTGCTTTTCAATGTTTTCTGCGGCTTCACCGCCGAGGCTCTTAGCCAATTTCTTCGCTGCTGTCTCAGACTGATCAGCGGCTTCTTTTGCAGCTTTTGTTAAATCGTCGAACCCTTTAGAGATCGTCTTAGCATTCTGGGTGACTGTGTGGTTTGTATCATCAAAAGCACCAGAAATTGCCCCAGAGGCATCTTTCATTTTGGAAGCAGATCGGTCGGCATCGGTGCCAATATCAGTGCCCCATCGTGAAGTTCTGTCAGCAGACTCAAGAGCCTTTTTGCCCCACAATTCCCAGATGGCTACACCGGCACCGACGACTGCTGTCACACCTAAAACAACTGGGACGATTGGCCCCAATGCCGCTAGCAATCCTGTTCCGCTCGCTGCGGCTCCGCCCATGGCTGCTCCCATTCCAGAAGTGCCTTCTGCCGCCGCTGCTGCGGCTGGTGCAACCTTCAATGCTTCAAAGGCTGTTTTACTAAAGCCAGACTTGAGCACGTCCATTGCAGTTCCGCCGAGCTTTGTGGCTGCAGATGCTCGCCCAATGACTCCCGCAATTCCAGATATTCCTTTGCTCAAAGCAGTAACAGGCTTAAGAGCCCCACCAATCAGAGAACTCACTGGCCCTACAACTGCCGCAAACGCTGCAAATTTGATAATGGTTTGTTGCGTGCCACTGTCCATTTTTGTAAAGGCATTGACAACATCGGTTGCTGTTTTGATAAGAGGAGTCAGCGTCGGTAGAAGTTTTTGACCTACTTCAATCCCTAAAACATGAATCGACTCTTGAAATCTCTTCAATTTGGCGGCATCCGTATTGTTTAACTGGTTAGCAATTTTGGCAGTTGTTCCGCTAGCATGCTCAGCTTCACTGGTATATTTGCGTAGCTCACCGCCACCTGCACTAATTAAGGCATTCATGCCGGCTTGCGCTTCAGTGCCAAAAGCCAACGCTACTGCAGAAGCACGTTGCTGGTCCGTCCACCCCTTAGTGTTATTCTTGATTTTGTCAAGAATCTCTGGAAGAGTTAAAGTTCCTTTTTTGAAATCAGCAACAGATATGCCTAATTCATTAAAGCCTTGACGATTTTGCTTAGAAGGCTTCAACAGTCGTGTTAAAGCACCACGTAATGCTGTGCCAGCAACTGATCCTTCAATCCCTTTGTTGCTCATAATACCAATAGCAGCCGCTGTTTCTTCGAGTGAAATACCAGCAGCATGAGCAGAAGGCCCGACATATGTCATTGCCTCGCCCATATCTTGGAACCCTGCTGCAGTAGCGTTTGCAATATAGGTAAGGGCATCTGTAACGCGAGACGTGTTTTTAAGCATGCCCGTTGTTGATTCTGTCTTTAGACCAAATTGCTCCAAAACGGATGTAGAAACATGCATAACATCGTTGAAGTCATCGCCAGACGCTTTTGCCGCATTGAGAACTGCAGGCATTGCGCCTAATGTTTGCGCAGCGGTATAGCCACGTTTGATCATTTCTGACATGCCATCGTTAATTGCAGCCGTGGAAACGCCATATTCAACCGACCACTTTTTAGATGCTGATGCTAGTTGATCAAGTTGCGCACGATACTTGGCAGTAATCGCACCCCCATTTGTTAGCAAGGGCCCCATCGCTTGAATTTGGCTGTTGAAATCAATAGCAGATTTAGCTGCTGCCACAAATCCAATGGCAATTGGAGCAGTTACTGCCTTGGTCATCGTTGATCCGAAACTAGTTAGCTTAGAGCTTGTCTTTTCGGTAACAGATGCAAACTTTGATGCACCGTTTGATACTTTAGTCCAGCCGTCACTTTGCAGCGCAATCTCTTTGCGTAAGGCCGCCATTCGATTTTCATTTTGAGCAGCAGCGGCAGCAGTCCGATTATACTGTGATGCAGCATTAGCTTGCAGCTTTGTAGCACGATTAATTTCTTCCTGCGATGCAGCCTCACTTTTATTAAGTCTTTCAACCGCTTTCGAATTTTCATCATACTGTTCTCGCTGTTTCTGAAGCTGAGCTTGGTAGTTCTTTGACTGGCGGCTCAATGTGTCATAGGTTGAACGCATGTTGTTGATAGACTTTTCAGAGCCCTTAAACGCAGCATCTTGAGCCCGCAACTCAGCAGCAGTTGCTTTAATTGAAGAGTTCAAAACTCGCTGGCTTACTTGAAACGGATCAATGTTCAAACTTACGGTAGCCGCAATTTGTCCGAGATTTCCTAACATGTTTTACCTCCTTTCATAGAACTAGAAAAGGAACGGAAAGGCCTTGTCGATCGTGGTCTCCCGTTCCTCGTAAATCTGGTTAAGCTTTTCAATATCGCGGAGCGTCATAGCATCAACGTCAGCTAATCGGTAGCCTTCAGAGAGCCTTGCTTTGTAGAAGTCGTCAAGGTTGCTAATGGCTTCTTTGACGTCCGCTTCGGTGATTTTTTTGCTGTGTCCTTCTTATCCTCTTCACCATCGCTTAGAGAATCGCCAATGGCATCATTGATTGAATCCAACGATTTCAAAGAAATAGACGAGCCATCAATAACATCATCGGTAGTAAACTGGTTTTTCCAGAAATCAACCGCAAATTTGGCTAAGTTTTTCTCGTTCTCATCGTAATCATCGTTTGAAGGGCCATCTTTACGGTTTAGCATGCGCAGCTGTTGTTGCTGCACTTTTAAGGCGTTCGTAGTATCACGTAATGTTGGCTCTCCATTTCGTGTGAACACGCACGTTTCGCCTTTGATATTTAGTTTAATTTGATATGCCATGCTTAATCTCCTTAGGTATAAGCCGCCCGCTGTTCGCGTATTGTGCATTTACAAGGCGACGAATTCATTGCTAAGCCACAGTTACAGTTGCGGTGGAAGTTTTACCACCATCGTCAGTTGTGACTGTTACGGTTGCAGACCCTGCCTTTACACCAGCCACAGTCCCATCACTGGAAACGGTGGCAACTGTGGGATCTGACGTTTTGAAAGTAACTTGTTTATTTGCGGCATCAGCCGGATTAATTTGCACTTTTAGCACTGTAGATGC
The DNA here is from genome assembly GCF_056583465.1 of Lacticaseibacillus sp. YLM2-1. Taxonomy (NCBI): domain Bacteria; kingdom Bacillati; phylum Bacillota; class Bacilli; order Lactobacillales; family Lactobacillaceae; genus Lacticaseibacillus; species Lacticaseibacillus sp. YLM2-1. Next base: position 12,807 of record NZ_JBWOEE010000003.1, on the reverse strand, counting down.
GCCAACCGCAAGGTTAATCGAACTGTTCTCAAAGCTGACACCGACTACACTTTTGGGACAGTAGTTGAGACAATAGTCGCGTCTTTAGCTTCCTTAGGGAATACATAGCCGTGGAAGGTATCAAAATTGAATCCATCGTTGTCTTCACGACCAATCAACACAACATTGCCAGTGTCTTGGTCACCACGAGGAATAAATGAGCCTTCGATGCTGTCAGCACTTGGATCTGGTGTGCCGTCAACAGTCTTGGTATCAACCCCAGGAAGTGAGAACATTCCCTTGAGCATACCAACCCAAACGTACTTGCCATTTGAAAGCTTCGTGCGGAATAAAGTTGCGGCGTAATTAGGGCTAAGATTCTTTGGATATACTTCAACCCCATTAACAACCTTAATGCCAAATAAATCAGACTTCATAACGGAATCAACATCGTACATTTCGATTGTTTCGGTTGCTTCTGTGATGCCACCAGAAAGAATCAAGTACGGGCCGTCATCAGCGGACAACGTCTTTTGCTCTGTTTTAATATCCAATTTCACACTAGATAAGCCTTGAATCTTTCGTGTTTTTTGTACAAAGTCGTCATCACCGACAACCCCGTATTCAAAGGCCGAAGCCCCAAATTTTGCTAACTTCTTATTAGTTGTTACAGCAGTCTCTGCCATATTAAAAATCCTCCTTTAGGAAATTAAAAAGGACTAGCCAATCGGCAGTCCTTGAAACTGAAAGTATCCTGTTGTCATGCGAAGGGCTGGGGTATCACCATCAACGTAGGAGTTGCGATAATACCTTTCCCAGCCAGCCGCGTGTAGTGCTTGATATATCTGTGTTTCTATCTTTTCTTGTTGATCCCAGTCCGTTATACCCACCCAAAAATCTACTTGTACTTTCGGATACTCTAGGATTCTAGAATCGTCAGCATAATAAGCAGCATCACCGGGCAAATAAGTGATTCTCACCCATGGAGCTAAACTTTCAGGAGTTACGCTAGTCTGGTTATTGAAGTCTGGAGTGCCTATATACACCTTGTCAGCAATATCCAAATTGGCTGACAGGATGTCATAAACACGTTTTTCAGGTGCCATTACATCCCGCCTTCCTTCAAGTGACTTAGGAAAGCAGCAATAACAACTGGCCGCATGACTTCTTGGGTTTCTTCAATGAAATGTTGCGGATCCTGCATTGAAGTGCCCGAGTTTGGAAAGTGAGCACGCCAGCCAGTATCTTTACCATATCCAACGTCTACTTCTGTTACACCACTCGTTTCACGGACACTTGAAAGCTGAATGTCATCTTTCAGATGTCCCTTCATATCAGTTTCACCATTCCACTCAGGCGTTTTGCTTTTTAGCTTGTCGGCAAACTTCTGTGCGCCATCTCGGACAGCCGCTCGAGCTTCTTTTGCAACTCCAAATTGGAGCTTGTTAAGATTAGCAAGCAGTTCAGCATCCCCTGTGACTTTTACGCCCATCAGCTCACCGCCTTTGCCGTAATCGTTGTCAGATCACGCCTCTCGTAATCAGGATCAAGCCCTGTGATTTGATATTCATTACCACGCCATTGAATTCTCCAAGTTGGTTGGATTTCCTCTGCGGTCAAAAATCGTACTAAAAAAGTCGGGCTGTCTTTGCGAGTGCCCAACTTCGTCTGTGGATCATTTGCTTCTCTGATTGGTACCTTAGGAACTTCCGCCCAAACCGTCATATGCTTAACGAGCACACCATCAACCGGAACTCCGTTAACCTTTTTTGACTCATAGCTGACGAACGCAATTCTTTCAGTCATTCGATTAGTGCGCATCAGGATCACCATCCTCTTCCGGCAATTCTGAGCGAAGCTGATTGATAATATTTGTGGTTGATGTTTGCAATGGAAAGCGCATGACTTCAGCACCCATACCTCGGTAGTCATAGTCTTCCTTCACTTGCTTCATGAGCGCTGTGAAGAAACGATCCCGAGTTTCTGGATTGCTTAGAAATTGTTCCGGATTTGATCCAAAGCTAATAGCCGAACTGATTTCACCACAAGCGTCATGCACCAGTTGCATAATCATTGGGTCTTCGATTGTCTGATCAACTTTCAAGTACATTTTCAGAACCTGAAACTGTTCATCAGTCAGTGGGCTTTTGTCAAACTTAGTATCTTCCAATAGTAGTCACCTACCCGGCGTTAACAGTAACAGCAAGCGCTGAGCTGATGCCATTAGTGCTAAATGTGATTGTCGCTGTGCCCGCTGTCAGATTGGTAATAGTGTAGACACCATCGGACTTCTTAACAACCGTAGCGACTTTTTCATTGCTCGACACAGCTTTAACTGCTTGAGGAGCGCCATCAGGAGTGACTGTCACCGTGATATCTTTTGTGGCACCGACACCACCCGTGAACGTTTTCTGGCTCAAAGTCACTCCGTCAGGCGTTACACTTTTGGGGTGTATGTGAGGAAGTAGCCAGCTTTTTGATCAGCAGCAGCTACACCAAAGCGCATGCCAGCTTGTAAATATTGGCCGTAAATCTGATCATCAATCCAGCGAACCATGAAGTCTGCGCGGTTAGCAAACAGAATTGCCCGCTTGATGTCACCCAAAAAGGCGTGTGCTTCGCCTGCTGCACCCAAAGTATCATCAGATACAACAACAATCGGCATACCAAGAACGCTCTTGCCAGACGGGGTCAAGATGCTATCTTGTAGCAAGTAGCGGCCATTGCCATCTTTAACTGTGTCCAAGAAATTGTAGAAACTCTGTGAAGCAATAATTACACGAGAATATGCAGGGTCTAGATCAACGTTATTAATATGCTTCAAATCATCAACGCTAGAGATCGTCTTGGCAGTGAATCCTTTCAGTAGAGTTGCAACAGCACCGTTGGTCGTATTGACCTTAATTTGTTGTGCGTTCTGGGCAATCAGACCAACCAAATCAATTGCGGAGTCGTCAATAGATTCCTGTGACACTGGAAGAGCCTGACGATACGTTTCAACAGACCAGTCGATCGATTTGAAGTTCGGTTTTGCCATTGCTGGGTTCTTTTCCAACTCGGCAACAGTAGCCATCTTGGTTGTAGCATTTGCAACTGTTGGGTAAGTGCCCTTTTGTGTAGAAGCTTGGAATACGTTCGTGAAAGGTTTCAGATCAACAACAGTCTGCAATTCACGTTGCGGGTTGTTGATAATGGTTTCCGGAATGGTCGCGGCCGCATCTGCTGACTTAACACCTGCATTTACAGCATCACTGGCATCCGTAGGACTGCCACGAAAAATCGCAAATTCACCAGCTTCTGTCTTTTCAAAATTGACGCCATCAGTATTACGACCACGAGTATGCAAATAAGCATTCAGTGCATCGCGATAGCTATGCTCTTCCGGGTGACTGGGATTCTTCCCACTCGGCTGTTCATTGCCTTTCAACGCAGCCTCGTATAAGTCACGTTTTTCTTCAAGATCTTTGATATCTTTGCCAGCTTTATCATACTTGGCACGAACGCCTTCTGCCTTCTTCAGGTTTTCCTCGGAATCTTCACCTTCAAGTAAAGAACGAAGTTCTGTCTTCATAGCTGGCAACGCTGAACGCTTTTCATCAAGTTGCTTTTTAACAGCAGCTAATTTTTCATCTAAAGTCATCTAGTGACCCTCCTTATTTTTTGTATAAAAATAGGCACTGATTATTCAATGCCTTTGAGCAAGTCCTCTTTATTTAATTGATAAAGCATCTTACGCCGCTTAAGTTCCCATTCTGGCGGCTGATCTAGCGCTTTTATCTGTTCCAACGATCGTGCTCCGACCTTTACCTCAGTATCCGGATATGCTGGCGTGGTTACTGGAGAGACATCAAACAAATGATCAATATTGTTAATAGTGCGGTCATACTTCACACCACGTTCATTAGATTTTTGCCACTTCTGTGCATCTTTGTCTGGTGCAATCGTGAATGCAAAACTTGACTGGCTGATGATTCCCTGACGAACATTTTCTAACAAATCACGCCCAAGCTGTGTATCTGGAGGTGTCAACGTATATTTGAGCCCCGTTTCATCAACCGTCAGCTCTAAATTGACTCCCGTGCGGCCTAACACTTGGTTCTGGTCATGATTAAATAGCGCAACAACATTACTCATGTCCGCATTGTCCAGTGCGTGTGGGTCAATGTGTTCGCGGAAACTCAGCTCACCACTGCCCATAATCTCGGATTGTCTGTCGAACTTAAGGGCATAGCCCTCAATAACGGCAGGATGATCATCATCACCATCACGAATTTGCATTGGTGCCGCTGCCATTCTGATTTCCTTTGGCATTAGTATCACCTCCCTTCAATTCTGCTGCATGCTGAGCTTGATAAGCTTCCTTTTGATCAAGAAATACTGTGTTAAGTGTCGACTGAATACGATCCATGTTCGGGTCTTTTAACGGTTTCTTTCCAAGCTCCGCACGTCCCTCGTTTCCAGTCCACAGTCCCCCATTAACTGCTGTATTTACGTCATCAATCGGCAATCCGTTTACTGATTTTGTGTCGAATCCTATGCAATATTGGTGCCGTTGCGCGTCATCAAGCAGCTTTAGTTCAAACTCACTTGTAATCGGTTCAAAGTAAAATGGAAGATCATTGCGAATATAGTCATCAGCAAGCTGTTTAACTGACTGATTGGGACTGTTTTGGGCTAATCGATACGCTGGCACCCGCAAAGCCTTCGCAATCTGCGCTGTTGAATAGTTATTGCTGTTAATCAGATTAAGAACGTTGGTATCAACTTCCAACGGCTGATAATCCATCGTTGCGTCAACTATAATTGGCGATCCAGCATCAGCACCTGCCTGTGCCCTTTCAAAATCTTCACGAATCTTCTGGCGTGCTTCGGCGGACAGGCGACTCTCCTTTGCTTTGATAATTGAGCCTTTCAAGCCGCTCTTGAAGAACTTCTGTAACGTTGAAACGCCTGACTCCTGCAGTCCAATTTCATCACCAAGCGACAACAGCGGTGAGCGCCCCATGATTGTGTCGTATGAGAAAAACTTCCAGTGAATGACGTCCTCAAATCCGCATATTTTTTGCATACTAGAGTTGTAAGGCGTGAAACGGTAGATGATGTTATCGGGGTCGCTTGTGTCCACCTGCGTTTGTGATGGGGCATAGAACTCAAACATAGCTGGTTCGTTGGTTATCGGATCGCGCACAATACGCGAATAAGCATTGCCAGTCAAAATTGCATTGACCATCATGGAAAATTTCCACTGATAAGCCGACAGCCGCTTGTTTACCTTTGTATTCATCAAGTATTCAATATTGGCTAAGTCAACAACCTCATCGGTTGAGCTGTCCGTGATTACTAGCGGAAAACGACTAACATCACCGGAAACAATTGATACAGCCGTAAGCACGTCAGAATTCCGTAAGGCAGAAATGCCAAGATACCCGCCTCGAAATGATGGAATTACTCCAGAATCAAGCAAATGATCTGCCCAGTGAGGGTCCACTTCGGTTGCCAATCCTCGAAATAGCTTCATTCATCTCACCTCCCTTCGTTATCAGGAAGCAACAGAATAAAGGCGAGAACAAACAACAAGCCGCCGCAAACCATGAATCCAGTAGGCCTATTGATCAAAAAAGCCCCATATCCAGCTAAAATGAAACCTAAAACAGTGGCAATTCCAGCCATATTTGCGCCAAGAATTCTGAAAAAGTTAGCTAGTTTTCCATTCACGTTCTCACCTCCTAAAAGCCAAAGTCGTCACTAAACACACGGTCGTCGTCCAAATAGTTGTCCAAGTCTTCCTTAAAAGCGATGGCATAAGCATCAAGCGTGGCATCAATCATGTCTATTTTGTTAGCATACTTATTCTTATTAATACGGACGCCGTTGTTGTCAGACATTATAACCGCGTTCATTGCGGCGGCCTGCATAATGCGATTATCTGAATGCTTTATGCGACCACCTATAACATCATCGCGGAACTGCTTAGTTGGCATTGACAGTGTCAGCGTTCCTTGTCGCACCTGTACCATCGGCCACTCAGGATGATTCTTCTCAATTGCCGTTAGCATTGGTCCAAATTGATAAGGGTCGTACATGATACCTTGAACATCTAAGTCATTACGTTCAATGAAGTCTTCGAGCCATTCATATACCCGATCGTTGTCAATGATACCTGACTCTAAGCTGCTGATCTCGCCTTCGCCGTGTTGTTCAGCAGCCAAGTAGTCAATCCGATCCGTCTTGATTTTGTTATCGATGCCACCTTTTGAAGCAACAAATGCATAACCATCAAGCCACCACCAGCCCTCCTGGGGGATTAGCCAAGAAATAGCGAATAGATCGCTTGTACGACCGACATCGATGCCAATCCATGCTCTTTGCCCGCGAATATCAGGTTTGTCGGTCAGCTCTGCCGCTTTCCAAGCGTCGAAATCTAGATAACTGTCTTCTGTAGCCTGTCGCCAAATATTGAAGTTTTTGACCAATTTAGCGTTTAGACTGCCATCAGCACGAGCTTGAGCTAACTTAGTCGTCAGATAATCACTGATTTGGCCGTGTAAGGTATCAACGTCAAGTAGCGGATTCGATTTGATCCAAGAATTGGGGTCATCAACCTCTTGTACGTTGTCTTGTTCAGCAATGAATGCAAAATAGCGTTCTGCCTTTTCTTCACCGGACAACACCTTTTTGGCATACGGATAATTTTGTTGAAACATCGGCACGTTCATGTCGAATCCAGCCGTTGAAATGATGAACGTCAGATAACTAGGCAGTAACACCTGCCCTGAGGCAAGGGTTTCAATCATATCTGTTGTTTTAGCGTTGGCATATTCGTCAACCACCGCAACGTGGGGTTCATAGCCATCGACAAGTCCTGTATCACGAGAGAATGAACGAATTGTTGACCCGTCGTCTAAATTGACAAGTTCATCTCGCGTAATCTTAACCATTCGTTTGATACCAGGGTCTTTCCGCATGAGCGCACGTAATCGGTCTTTGACCATTCCGAATACAATGCCGGCCTGCTTGCGATCATTAGCAGCGGTATATAATTGCCGTTTGTTGGCTGGATTCTTTCCGAACAGAAACTCATACAGAATGACGCCAGAAATCAAAAGCGACTTACCGTTTTTTCGTGCCATCGAAATGAACACATCGGTAAATCGCCTTATATTTGAATCATCTTTATCAACCCAGCCATATATACTGCCAATAATGAATTTCTGAAACGGTGCTAATGGTTGTGGTTTCCCACTTTTTGGTTCTGGCAGAATTTCCATAAACTTAACTGCCTTTCCCGCTAGATTTGGATCATAACGCCATCGCCAATCTGTTCGTTTCAAGTCTTCTTGATGCCGTTTCACCGCGAGATTAACTGCCTTAGAGGTAATAAGACGACCGTCCAGCACACGTTTTATGAAATTAGGCACTGGATCCTTAAATTTTGACAACCAACATCACCTCCATCGCAGTCAGCCAAAAGTATCAATGATTGAATCATTTTTCTGTGCTTCGGTCTTAGGCATGCTCATCTGCATCCGGCTATTGACATTAAGACCAAGATCACTGGCTAGACTTTTAATATTTGCCGTTGCTTTATTCAATATGCCAACGTATGCATAATACTCATCTTGATCTCCATTCTTTAAAGCCAGCTTCATGTTGACCGATGTGTTTTTATAAACCGAATACCATGTGCAATAATTTTCCAACTCGGCGCGATCGAGATTTCTAAGTGGTAAGGTCCCCAAAGATGCGATGATTCGCTTGTATTCTTGTTTTGCGACTGGGTCAAGATGATTAGGAGGTGTTACCTGAAGTTTCGGAATGCCATCTTTGGCCATCAATTCCGCATGTAGCTTGGCTTCCTGCCGTTCTTTGGTCAAATCACCCTTCGACATTTGCAACACTTTGTATTTTCCAGCCATTTCCCACTTCACCTCCTAATATCTATATAAAATGGGTCTTATTGACCTCCTACCCCCTAAAAATCGTTACAATTTGGGGTGCAAAAAAGAGGCCGACCGTTCTTCCGTTCTAAAAAATGTAACCCCCGATAAAAATGGAAGGGGGGTATAGCCGTTTCCAGCCCGTTAAGTCGCCCGATAAATTATCGAAAATCTGTTTTTTAACTTTTTATTTCTTTGAATTTTTTAAATTTGTTTTGTGATTTCAATTCATCAAGTTTGTTCATCGCTTTGATGAGTTGACTCACATCTCGACCTTGCTTAGACAGTCTCTGCATGCATGTGTCTCGGTCAGTGTCGATGAGTATGTGTTCGACATCTCGACTAGCAAACAACGTGTCTAGCTTCTCATCTGGATATGTCATGACTAACCATACATGGTCGAAGGTCTGCTCTGCTTTAAGCTTCCGCAGTATCAGCTCATAGATTAGCTGCACATAATCATTGGCGTCTATATTGCCCTGATGTAATGGCAGGCCTGTTAACGCCGTCATTAGGTGGTCGTAATCAAAGACGAGGTCATGCTGTCCTTGATGTCGCTTGACGTACGTTGACTTGCCACTTGCTGGATAGCCAACGATTACTGTAATCTTCATGGCTCGATGCTGTCCCTTCTTACGCTTGGTTGTCTCACGTCTCGTCTTCCAATAGTGGCAGTCCCTGCATAAAGCCTGCAGATTATCCGCGTTCGTGCGGTCTTCCCAGTCATCTTCGCTTGGAACAATATGATCAACTAATGATGCTTGCAGGCCACAGCGTTGGCATAAACTGTTGTCTCTAATCAATATCTGCTCACGCAGCTGCTTCCATTCATTACTGTGATAGAACTTAAGGTAGTCCGATTGCTGATCATTCCGCACACGGTTGTACTGCCTATCCGCCTCCGATCTAACACGAGCATTGGCATCAACCAATTGCGGTCTGCCATTTATAAAGGCGAGCTTCTTACTTGGCATGGATATCATTCTTAAAGAGATCAGGTCCCATCGCAGACCCCTGAGCGATTCCTTCGCGGTGATCCCCCTTTAAATATTCGATTTTATACGCCTGGATAACATGATCTGTTGCCGCTGGATCTTTTGTATGCCAGTCAAGTGAAACGCTAACGAGCCCTGTATCTGATCTATCAATCCGTTTGCCATCAACCCAAACACAAGGCACATCATTAATGTCATCGAATTCGATACGAACATGTGGAGTGCTTGTGCGCTGCCATAACTGCTCCTGCTTTTGCTGAAAGTCGTTCAGTGCTTTGTCTTGATCTGCAATGAATGATTCGCTGAATCCTGCATGATCTGGTATCTCAACGTCTTCGATATCAGGCAACTTAGCATCACATAGACCATACGCAGTTAAGGTTGGCGAAACTTCCGGTGTCGCGTCAGCCTTGATGTTTTCGACCGCGTTCTTGATCTTGTCAAGTTTGGCCATAAGCGGATCGGTGTTTGCATCAATCGTAACGGTTATCTTATCGGTTCCTTTTTTACCTAATAAGTGTTCTTTCAGTCGTTTCACTACTTTAAGCATGTGCGATTCCTCCTAAGATAATATGATTGTCGAATAGGAACCGTTACCGTCAATATTTAGACTAGTAACATCCCATCCTGATTTCGTTAGCAAACTGATTACTTCATTAACAACTGCTGGATTGTACTTGGCAACGCCAATTGAGATTGGGGATGTAGTATTAATTCCTTGATTAATGGCTTCGTTAACTTCGGCAATCAGACTGTCTTTGTATTTCTTAGTTGCATTGGCACGAGTTGGCAGGGATCCTTCCATTTTTGGTAGCACTGGTGCTGGTGGAGGCAACTGGCGGTGAGACAATTGCCTACTTTGGCCTTTAGCATTATCGAATAGCATGCTATCCCTCCGTGTATTGTTTGATCTTGTCAACACGCAAGTCGCACCACGTTTCGTGGGTACCGTCTGCTTTATATACCGTTACGACTGGGAACGATTGATAGCCTAGCTTGCGGAACCGTTCAATGTCACGCTCGTCGGCTGTTATGGTTGACACCGGCATGATCTGCTTTAGCTTCATCGCTGTATGGCGACATTTCTGACATTTCGGTTTCGTGTAAATTACAGCTTGCATACGTGTTTCTTCTCTCGATAGTTTCTCAATGATTGCTTGCTCTGTCTGGCTTACATATCCGTAACCGACTCGCTTCATTGCATTAGACATAGTAGATCGCCCTCGTGTCATGATCGCTGTATTCGACCAGCTCAAACGTTTTGTGGGCAACAACCCCGAGGTCATCAGTCCAGCGGTCATTAGGTTTTCTCGTTGATACCTGACGCTGAACGAATCCTCCCAAGTCTTTACTCATCTCGCTATGAAGGTGACCGGTAAAAAGCTCGCGGTTCTGTGCTGTGCCTAACATGAAGCCGAACTCATCGAGGTATTTTGCAAGGTAGTTGTTCTTACCTTTATCACCATGAGTGGCGCCAATGAAGTTATGGCCTAACATTGTGCCTTTGTAATGATTCAGTGATATGTCCCAAGTAATGTTTGTCTGTTTGCTGTAGGCACGTTTCAATAGACGTGCGAACATATACCCAACTGACGGATCATGATTACCGGCACAATACATGACCTCACACTCATTGGCATTCTTAATGATTGCTTCAATCAGTGTCTCGAAGTATTGCTCCATTTCGTTCACAGTCTCGCCTAGGTCAGTTGTTTCGAGCTGTGTGCCCTTTGCTGTGGTTGAGTTGATATTGTCCACGTGAGCTAGATCACCGCCCAGAATGAGCAATATTTTGGCGTAGTGGCCGCGTTGAATGATCTCTAGCTGCCGTTTAAGAGATTCAGCATAGACGTCGAATGTGTGACCGTTGAAATGCGTGTCAAAAGCAGGAATGACCAGATAACGATCTGATTCCACAAAAATAGGAGCCTTAGCTTGGTATGGCTCCTTGTGTGTGATGATGTCATTCATCAATGATTCATATTGTTCCGCCTCAACTAGCGGCCTGATCTGTATCTTGCTTTGATACAATGTCGCTTCAGGTGTTTGCTTCCAGAAGTTGCTTGTGGCACGTACAAGCTCCCACTTGGTGTAATCATACCCGTGAGCTTCTAAAACCTCTCTAGGCGTCATTTTGTTGCCCCTGACAACCTTTAGAATGGTTTCACTGGACTGTGTGCCGTCTGAATCGTATTCATTCTTCAATGGCTTTTGGAACTCGATGCCAAGCCGTCTTGCTTTGCCTTGAAGCGCATCGTAGCTAATCCCTAGCTTGTCTGCCGTCTCACGTCTGGTAAAGCCTTCAGAGGCGAGCTTCCTAATGTCACTGATCTGTTCATCTGTCCATTGCATCTACTCGCCTCCTAAAATATAATGTCTGTGAGCAGTAGCTTTGCTTCCCAAAATCGATCGCTACTGCTAAATTTCATTTTTTCCATTCCTTTGGCTCTCGGTCCTCCAACCGAGGGCTTTTTTATGTGCCTATTATAAGTATTGTGTTACAATGACTTAGTGAGTTCATTCTCACACTCCAAAAAGTGATTGGCCTTCGTTTTCCCAGAGCGAGGGCTTTTTTGTTGCACAAAAATAGCACTTCACCGTTTGGCGGAGTGCCACTAGTTATGCATCATAATAATCTTTTATACTATTTCCATAAATGAATAATTATTGTGATTGCTGCTGTGACTAATATTGAAGATATCGTTAATCCTATTCCTATCACCCAACATAATATTCTTATGATCTTGGTTGTAAAAGTATTTTCAACCGAATCCTTTGTAGCTAAGGGTTCCGTCTTGTCTTCTAAATCTTTTTTCAAATTAGTTTCTAAATCATTAAGAGATTTCATTGTTTCTTTGTGCAGTTCGTCAATATGGCTTATCAGATAGTCCACGTTTTTCTCTAAATCATCTGTTTTTTGTTCTACTGCGGTCTTTCCAGATGACATATTAATCGCTCCAGTTTCCTTTGAATTAATTTCCATTGATATACTATCTGGCTTACTATCTTCATTAGCAGTAAGTGTTGATTGCATTGAAATCAGTTTGTCGCCAGTTTTAAATGCGTAAGCTGATCCAAATGAAATTGATCCAGTAATTGCTACAGCCTCAAGTGTCAAGGCAACTGCTTTTCCAAACGTTTTATGGCGTGAATTTACTCTGCTGGATTCTACAGTGATTGAAGATGTTTCCAACATTTCCATAAGCTACTCTGCAGACCCAACATATACTGTCCAGAATTTCTGCTCCTTAAGCAATTTTCCATCAAGATAGAAGCGAATAATATGAACTCCAACCGATTTAAAAACTGCATTTCGAATTCCAAAATTAAAAACAAATCCGCCTAAAAAGTTTTGGAGAGACGATAATCCATTTTCGATGTTTGCGATAGCCTTATCGCCCTCAAGCACTTCAAGTTTAACGCTATGTCGAATGCTATAATCAAGGCCATGTGTCAGAACCGATACATTAAAACTTAATGCAGTCTCCTTTAACGGCATAGCTAAAACTAGGGTTGGGCCAACAATCTTTGGAACATTGACGTTAGGGCCTAGTTCAAGTCCCTCGGATAAAACGATTTGTGCATTTACAGATGTCTCATTTGTCATAAAGATATCACCTCAAAAAAATAGTACTCCATTTGGAACTGGAATACTACATTGAGGTGATATCTGCGCTTCATATGTCTGCTGCTCGCTCTCCCAGTGTCAGATGGGGTCATCGCAAGCTGTGTCCGGTCGCTAAACTGGACAATGTGGCATGCGGGAATCGAACCCGCCTGACTATCACGGTCAGTCCATTTGCCACGCCTTGCCACAGCTTTATCATCACTGAGGCTCGGAGGAAAAACGCGGTGTCTTAGGTTTCTCACCTTTGGCACAATACCATCATATGACG
>NZ_JBWOEE010000002.1:0-82511 GCF_056583465.1 Lacticaseibacillus sp. YLM2-1 | reverse complement strand
TTTAAAAACTCCTTGTGGTTCATCTATTTATGGTAGAGCAAACAAACATTTGATAATTCCATATAACAACACGACTGTATACTAGTGATAACGTCCTGTAAAGGACTATAGTTAAAATAATAATTCTGGTATACCAGTATACCCGTATACTCAGTAGATGTGTATACCAGTATACTGGTATACTGGTATACACGACCTTTTTTGCATAAACTATTTTTGATCAAAAAAGCTTAAAAAAAATAGCGCTTAAGGCGATATATAAAAAGAATTCAAGGTATACAGGTATACCTGTATACCTTGAATTCTCCCTTATATCGTCAAAAAGTATACCGGTATACTTTTACAAAGGTATTCATAGGTGCTATAATGTTTGTAGGAAGGCGGTATTTATATGGCTAAAACTTACGTTGTTGGGAACTTCAAGGGCGGTGTTGGTAAAACAAAAACCGTTACGATGCTAGCTTATGAGAGTGCAGTAAAAAAGAGAAGAAAGACTTTGGTAATTGACCTAGATCCTCAAGGTAATGCAACAAGCGTTCTTGGACGAACAGGCGGCTTGAGTGCCATTACTAAGAATGTAACAGATGGGTTTATCAGCGGAAACTTACGGAACCAAATAACAAAAGTGATACCCCGCTTGGATATTATTGGTGCAAGTACGAGCTTTAGAACGTTACCAAAGTTGTTAATGTCAAAATTTCCGGAGGACGAAGATCAGCAAATGCTGTATTTGAAGACACTGCTGGAACCCTTAAAGGATCAATATGACAGTATTTACCTTGATGTTCCGCCGACTATCTCGGATTTCTCAGACAATGCAATGATGGCTGCTGATTACTGCATTATTGTTCTTCAAACACAAGAACTCTCTCTTGATGGCGCAAAGACTTATATTTCCTACATGCAATATTTAGCAAATAACTATAATTCTGATTTAGATGTTCTTGGAATAATTCCATGTATGTTGCGACCTGGTGGTAGGGTAGATGAAGATGTTCTACATGCGGCTCGGGATCTTTATGGGAACAACGTTTTACACACCGTTGTAAAATATCAGGAACGACTAAAGGCATATGATGCTGAAGGAATCCATATCAACAAAACCACACTAGGCTACGAAGATAGTTGGGATATTAGAGCACATAAAGTTTTTGAAAGTGTTCTAGACGAACTAGATGAAAATCAAAAGAAACTTGATAAATACCGAGAAGGTGAGCTAAATGAGTGACGAGAGCATTCAACCGATTATTGACCATCATAAAAGAAAGCAATCAAGCGGATTAGAGCGGAAGCAAGTCTCAATTGCAGGGACAAATGATTTTTCGGCTACTATTGATAAGAAGGTTGTGAATAATAACTCGCCAGCGGATGATTCTCGATACAAAGCGACTACAACAATGAAAATATCACCAGTAACAAACTTGAAGTTGCAGACTTTAAAGCCATTTATAAATGAGCAAAAGTCTAGTGATCGTTCAGATACAATGAATGACTTAATAAATGTTTTGATTGAAAGTTATATTGGAAAAAATCTGACTGCACGGCAGGCAAATGCGTACAACCAAATGTTTGGGTTACAGCTCAGTATGTTGAAACCTAAACAAAAATAAGCACCATACGTGTTTGAGCACAGTACATTAAGTGCAATTAAAAGTTACAGACGATTATGTCCGTGAATTAAATCTTCAAGAATATCAGAATCAGGGTGAATTAAATGCCGTGTGTTGCGATATTCAATGTTTAGGTTAGAATGCTGCTTCAAAGAGGAAAGAAAATGCTCATATTGGCCTTTATCACGTTTAAAGCAGGCAATCTCATAGCTTTTGATCAACTTTGCTTTGAACCGCTGCATGTAGATGAAGAATGAGTAGCAGTCTTCAAAGTGGTTATCGACCACCACCAACCAATAACGAGTGTGCGGCGCACGGGTGAAGTAATGATCGTACTGTGACAGCATGGATTGGATGCCAAGCCGCAGTTCGGTTTCCTTATCCATGATGCCCACCAACCAATCCGGCACGATCAATTGCGGTCGCGCCTTTTTCTTTGGAGTAACCCCGCACAATTGCTTTGTAGCCATATAGCTGACGGATCTTGTCAATTGTTTGATCTAACAAAACGTTTGCTTCTTCCTTCTCTGCTGATTCAAATAGACTAAGCTGCATCGAGCTTGCTTGACTGATGCGATTAACACGAACTGAAACATTTCTGACGGCATGGCCGTTCCACTTACTATGGAAGAGATAGCGAGCGGCGCGAATCAAATCGTCAGTGCGGTTTGTGGGATCAATCTTCATTTGCGCACCGAAACCGGAGGTGCCCGCTTCTTCTGCATCAGCATAACCAATCCCAACGCTAACCACTTCACCTTGTACTTGATGGTGACGAAGTCGGCCAGCAACCTGATCAGCAATCTCGCTAAGCACGACTTCAATCTCCCTTGCCTGCGTGTAATCACGCATAAGTATCTGGCTATTGCCATAGCCTTTGTTCTCAGCGCGTGGCAAATAGCGACGAGTCAAATCCGAGTAATCAATACCCCATGAATGGAAATACAAGGCATCGCCGAGAACGCCGAAGCGTTGATGTAATAGCAGCCGATCGGTGTGTGAAAGATCATAGAGGTTGTGAATGCCTATTGCGTTAAGCATTTTTGCGGTACGGCTGCCAATTGACCAGAAATCGGCTAAGTCATGTAGTTGCCATATGGTTTCGGGAACCCGGTCGTAAGTCCAAGTGGCTTGCCACGGAGCGGCCTTCTTGGCTTCGTTATCGAGGGCCAGTTTTGCCAGTAGAGGATTCTGACCAATCCCAACGGTCGTGATAATACCAAACTGATCAAACACCTTCTTCTGTATTTGGGTAGCAATTTCTTGATTGGAGCCGAAGAGATTGTGTGAGTGGGTAACGTCAATAAAGGATTCATCAATGGAATAAGGGTACCAATGGGCATCGTCAGTAAATTGGCGATAAATACGATTAATCCCGTAATTCTTGCGAATGTAATCCGCCATCCGTGGTTCGGCCAGTTCAATCTGCATGTCGTCCCGCAATTGAAAGCGGCGCGTGCTCAAGCCAACATGGTAACGTTTCTTGCAGTTGGGACTCGCTGCTAACACCAGGCCGCCAGGGGAATCGCCTTTGCTAAGCACGGCAATATCAGCTGCCAACGGGTGAACACCGCGTCGAATGGCCTCAACTGATGCGTAAAAGGACTTGCAGTCAATACACATGATGTCGTGTACCGGTAGTCTCGTTGGATCATCTAATGGCGTGGTCATGCTAACGCCCACCACCGGTCAGGATTGAGCAAAGCTACGTTACGAATATCAGCGGCATTGACTGATTGGGTGTCGCCGTTCTTGAGTTGTATATAAACCTGATCGTCCCAATGACCAATAACGGCGCCCTCAATATCTGGTAGCAACCGATCATCGTAGGGTGTGCCAATTTGAACGGCCACGATTTTTGCATTTTGCCAGGCATCTTCGAGGATGTCGCTAATGGTTTCTTGAGACTGTTCTGGCTTTGGTTCGACAGGACGTTCAGAAATGGAAGCTTTCTCCATATAGGCAGAATGATCACTGAGAATCCAACCGAGCCATTTCTTCATGCACCGATCAGGATAAAGCCACTTTTCTCGCGGCACATTGTTTTCCATAATACTGACCTCCTTTATGTATTTTATAGTTATTATACAAACACACGTTCTCGATGGCAAACATACGTTTGCCTAAAACCGCAGGACGTTTTATACTGAAATTGAAAGACAACAGTAAAAAAGGCATGTAGGATGACATGCCTTTTGCTGAAGCCTTGCTATGAATTGAATCTTGTTTTGAGGAGGAAGCACAATGGATTGTGAAGAATTTGAAACGTATTTGAATGCTAATAGTCGTGTGGTTGCTATTTTCCGCAGCCAGGCTTTGACTTACCAACATAGTAGAAATCGTCAGCGTTCTGCATCAAAGCGATGGAGTGAAACAGCTGTAACAAGTGCTGTCGATAAAATGGTCAGTCAGTTTATTGACAACGTATACGATAAGCTCAAAACTAACATTAAAGAAAATAAGTTTCAGCCTTATGACAGTTGGGTTAACTTTATTGAAGGTAACGAAGTGTTAGATAATTTAGAAGAAACGGTGTCGGAAATTGAATTTGACGAAGAGTAAAGCCAGCCATTCTTCGACTTAATCCATTTGTTTTTCCCCCTATGTTTGATAGTTCAAACTTGGTTATGTTGTTGAATCTTAGAACCTGTCTAGTATCTGCTGAATCTGGTAGAATTGTGGAAAACCGACTGAGGAGTTTGTCATGCCAGATTATCCAAGCAATATTTCTCCCCAGTTTACAATTCAAGTGCAACACCCTGACGACAGGGAAGTCAACACTTTTTCGGACAGTTTGCTAAGCGACTTTTTGTGAAGCTTGGTCATACAAGGAAAGCCATGCTACTGGTGCAAGATAGTCTAAGCGTGCTTGTACCCTTACGCGGTTGTAAAAGGTCTCGATGTAAGCGAAGACTTGCGCTCTCAGTTCATTGATATCTTTAAATTGTATCTGATAAATGAGCTCTTTCTTCATGATGGCAAAGAAGCTTTCGCTCCAAGCGTTATCACCCGGTTTTCCCAATGCTGAGAAGCTACGTTGCCAATGATATTGGTTGACCAACTTTGTCACTGCTTTGGCCGTGTATTGGCTACCACGGTCACTATGAAAAATACACGTTTCTGGCAAAGCCCACCTTTGGTGGGCTTGTTTAAGTGTCGCTAAGACTAAATCCGTGTCCATATGATTGGATATTTGATGAGCTAACACTAGGTTGCTGTTCAAATCCCTTATTTGGCAAATGTAAGCTTTTCCTTCTGATGTTGTCGTCTGTGTAATGTCACTTGATAAGGCTTCAAACGGCTTAAAAGATTGGTGTTTCACTAGATTGGGATAATCACCTTGACGAGCAAGGCGGCTATCGGTCAAACTCTTCGGATGACGACAACGTAGCGTTGAATACAGACCGGCATCAGCCATCAGACGGGCAACTCGGTGATAGGAAGCTTTATTACCATTTTTACGCAATAAACCGCAGATGCGTTTGGGCCCGTAAGTGCCCTGTCCTTGATCAAAAAAGTGTTTGATTCGTTGACGATATTGCCTTTCTTTGGCGTTTCGCTTTGGCAAAGCTCTCCGCCAAGCATAATAACCACTCGTTGATACGTCTAACAAACGCGCCCACCTTACCACAGAAACAGAGGTTTCCCTCAACATAAAAGCATACTTATCGCTGGGGGTTACTTCTGGAGACTGGCAAAGTAGGCGGCGGCTTTTTTTAACATATCACGCTCCAATGCTAATTCGGCATTTTCACGTTTTAAGGCACGGTTCTCAGCTTCTAAAGAAGCAAACGGTGTTTGCTTTCCATCTTCGGTATATAGCTTCCGCCAACGATACAGGGCACTTTCAGGAACACCAAGTTCGGAGGCAATGATTTTAACTGGTTTGGAAGAGTTAAAACTCAAATGTACCGCATTTTTCTTAAAATCTTGGTCGTAGCGATTGCGTGAATAGGTCATTTTGAGGACTCCTTTCGGATAAATCAATTCTCTTATGTTTCTGTCCGAAATTCTAGTACAGACCCGTCTCTCAGAGCAGTTACCCTGGTTGAAATTCAAGCAGTCCAATCCGCACTGAACCATCGTCCCAGACGTATTCTGAACTATCTTCGCCCATGCGATTACTACCGATGCATGGCGTAACAGCCTAGACCACTATCAAGAATTCGTTATCATCGTTGCACTTGACTTGAAAATTGAGGCAGTAATTTAAGTGTATTATCTAGTTGAGACATCTATTCCTACCCCGCTTAAATCATAGCACTAGGGAGGCTTAGATGCCTTTTTTTGTTATCAAAAAGGGCCTAGTACTTTTGGAATGGAAATACTTTCCAACACCAAAAATTCTAGACCCGATAATAACTATTAGTATAAGCAAAATTGTTGTATATTTAACATGTGTAACCTATAGCTTAAATCTTTCGAGTTGTGACTGAATCCACGACTTATAGGATACATATATATGTTTTTTTAGAAAGGAGAGGGGCAAACTTTATTTGTTAAAATTGGGTTCAAAAAATAAAAATTGACTATTTCGAAATAGAGGTAAACTATGAACAAGAAGAAAATAGGACAGCAAATATATTCTTTGGTTCTGATTTTTTTGCTGTTCTTACAATCATCAGCTCAAGTTGTAGGAGCCGTTACATCTAGCCCCAGTGCGGCCGATCATTCGACAGAGGTTCAACTTCTAGGGGCAACTCAAGAAGCTGCTGGATCACGGAACATTGACCTGAAGCTTTCATTAAATAATTCAACAGATGAAAGTATTCATAAGGAAGTTTCAGTATCTGTTTCTAACAATCAGCAACTGAAAGATACGAGCAATTCTAATATTCTTGATGCCAATCAAAAAGTTGTCGGGAAATATACCTATTCGGCCAACAAATTAGAGTTAGAGGTTTTAGGTAATGTTTCTGGCACAGCAACTATCCAACTAAGTCTCACGGAGGCTTCATCCTTAGAAGGATCTGTCAATTTTTAGACGGATAGTCAAAATGTTGTTGCAAAGCTGACTGATTCTATTGAGAAAACAAAAGCTGATAAGCCTTCGACCAATGCTAGCAGCAAAGCTGCGCCTAGTGTTACGGCGACAAGCCAAGGTGAAAAGGCAGTTTCTAAGAGTACTGAGGGCAATGATATTTCAAAGTATTTGCCAGATGACTCCAAAGGGACAATCATTACTGGAGCAAAGATTGAATTCACAGATAGCGATGGTCATACTGTTGATCGCACACAAGTGACAAAAGATACCAATCTTAATTTTCAATATACGTGGGCAATTCCGAATGATATGAAAGATGGGTATCAGCTTAAAGATGGTGACTATTTCTCATTTAAGTTACCCGAAGGAATTACCTATAAACCAGGTACGGGAACTCTTGATGACTATGGAACTTATAGCATAGCTGCTGATGGCACAGTTAAGTTCATCTTTAATAGCAATGTTGAAAGTGTGAACAATATTGAAGGAACATTTGGGTACACCGCTACTATTAGTAGTGATTCATCATCTGGCAAAGATACAATTAAAATTGATAAGACAAGCGGTCCTGTTGAAATACCGATTGTTGTCCATCCATCAGGTGGCAATGATATTGCTAAAACTGGCCAACTAACCGGGGCTAACACATCTGGAAATAACCCAACAGGGATTACGTGGAACGTCACAATTAATACCAATGGTAAAGAGCTAAAGAATGCAACAATTTCTGATCCAATGCCAAGTGATACTACCAACACTGTGCCGACCACGCTGAAATCGGTTAGTGTATATCCCTTGACAGTTAATCTGAAGGGGAATGTGACTAAAACTGGCGATCCCCTTAAAGAAGGTACGGATTACAAGGTTGAAAATGGAAAAATCACATTTGTTGGTGCATATGCAGATACCTATCAGGCTTTTAAGATTGCATACACTAGCGACATCGATTCGAGTAAATTACCAGATAATGGCGGAATCTTAACCTTTACGAACAATGCTACCTTAACTAACGGTGATAAAGACTCTCCAGCTAGTGCGACAGTAAAGGCTAACTACGGGAAACTTTTAAACAAGAGTTTTGACGGTCAGGATAAGAATGGTAGTCAAAAGTATAATTGGCATATTTATTACAATTATGGCGAAAAGACACTTTCTGCCAATACTAAGTTGGTAGATACGTTATCAACGGGCCAAACATTCCCGGAGGACAATAAGCTTTCATTAGTTGATGAGGCTGGTACGCCTATCAGTACTGATGACTATAAAGTAACTTACAATGTTGATAGAACTGAAATGACTATTGTTTTCCCCAATGGGCTGAACAAGGGAGTCAAAATTTCATATCAGTCACAAGTAACAGACCCAATTGGTGATAAAGGCCAAAAGATTAGTAACAGGGTAGATAGCAACGGCCAAACCTCTAATTCTGAAAATAATTCAGTCGGACAGCAGGGACTAACTAAGTCCCTCGGTAGCGTTGACTATAATGCTAAGACTGTTACATGGAACTTTGATATCAATATGGCCCGCCAAAATATGAGCAATTGGTCAATGACCGATCCAGTCCCGGATGGGCTGACTGTAGATTATGATTCCTTTGTTCTGAAAGATAAAGATCATAATACAACCCTCACTGAAGGAACGGACTATGTGATTAGCAAGCAAGGGAACGGTTTTACCATATCCTTCGCTAATGCTTTAAAAAAGCATGCTACAAGTTGGTATACTCTGAGTTATAAAACTGACTTTGAAACGAATAGCCTTCCGAATGGGGGTAAGTGGACTAACACTGCTACGGCAACTTGGACTGATAAAGACGGCCAAGATCATACAAATAAGGGACAGGCAGACTTCACCCCTAAGACTGAGTTTAAAAATGATGGCAGCAAGTCGGGGAGTTATAATGCTGTTTCTAAACAAATTACTTGGACCGTGGTTGCTAACTATAATCAACGTAAACTTAGCAATGCCTCTATTACTGATCCAATTATTGGTGACCAAGACTATGTAGCAGGTAGCGCCAAGTTGTATGAAGCTTCTATTAACACAAATGGCTCATATATTTTGGGAACACAAGTTGCTTCCGCTAATATTTCCTTTGACAGTACTAAGAAACAGCTTACTGCTAAATTACCAAATGATAGTTCTAAGGCTTATGTCTTGACTTACCAAACTAGTCTCTCTGGTAAGGTCATTGATCAAAAGTCGTATGACAATACAGCGACCTATACAAATAACAAAAAATCTAGTGATTTGACGGCTAAGGTGACAGTGCCATACAGTGGCAATGTTCTGGATAAAAGTGGCAAACAAGACCCAACGAACTCTGCTTATGCATTGTGGACGATATGGGTCAATAAAGCACAGTCAACTTTCAGCGATGCAGTTGTTACCGATGAGCCTTCTGACAATCAAATTATTGGCGAAAGCTCTATTGTGATCTATCCAGGGAAGGTCGCTGCTAATGGTGACTTTACTGAAGATACGAGTAATCCATTAGTACTTGGTAAGGATTACTCTGTGGATCTGCAAACTGATAATGTAACTGGTAAGCAAACGATGAAGATTTCCTTTGCAAAGGAAATTAGTTCGGCTTACTCGATTCATTATCGTTCACTGATCAATTCGTCAAAAATTAATGATACGTTGACAAACACAGCATCGATATCAGGCAAGGGCGAAAAGGATGTTGATAACAATACCAACGGATCGACACAAGTAGTAAACAACTACGGATCGGCAACGGGTAAGAACACCAATATCGTTCTTACCAAGAGTGATGCTGACACCAAAAAGTCAATTGCTGGAGCTTCTTTTGAACTTTGGTCGGATGTTTCCGGACAAAAAGGGCAGAAGCTTCGTACAGGGACAACGGATGCTGCAGGCAGTATCACATGGAATAATCTTAAATCTGGAAAATACATTTTAGTTGAAACAAAGGCCCCAGATGGCTATGTGATTTCTACCAGTTTGACAAATGGAAAAGAAATCAATCTTCAGTATAAAGAAGCAAATGCTGATAATAATGTCTTGGTTTCTGCCACTAATCAAAAAGGTAAGGTCACGATTGAAAAGTCTGATGCTGATAACTCAAGTCCTTTAGCTGGAGCAATATTTGATCTTTATAAGAAAGACGGGACTAAGGTTGCTTCGAATCTTAAGACGGGATTAGATGGCACTGTAAGTTATACCGGTCTTAATGCTGGAGACTATTATATTATCGAAACAAAGGCACCTGATGGATATAAGCTAGATGATATTCAGCATGCCTTTACAATTAATAGCGATAGTATTCAATTAAAAGTTCCAGTCACAAATGATAAAGCATTAGGGAGCGTTCTTCTAACAAAGACAGATGGTGATACTGGTAAAGTTCTTTCCGGTGCCGTGTTCGATCTGTATAAGAAGGACGGCACAAAGCTTGCTAGTGGTTTGACGACAGATGCTAAAGGTCAAATCAAGGTCAATGACTTGAAGCCAGGTGACTACTACTTTATCGAAACAACAGCGCCAGCTGGTTATCAATTGAACAACAGTAAGCTGAACTTCACGGTTGAATTTCAGGAAACAACCAAGGTTGCGACCGTCTCGGCAACGAATGCTGAGAAGACTGGTTCAGTTGTTTTGAACAAGACCGACGGCGATACTGGTAAAACTCTTGCTGGTGCAGTATTCGATCTTTATAAGAAAGACGGTACTAAGATCGCTAGCGGTTTGACGACAGATGCTAAGGGTCAAATCAAGGTCAATGATTTGAAGCCAGGCGACTACTACTTTGTCGAAACAGCAGCGCCAGCTGGCTATGAACTAAATGACAGTAAGCTGAACTTCACGGTTGAATTACAAACCACAGCCAAAGTTGCGACCGTTTCTGCAACAAATGCTGAGAAGACTGGCTCAGTTGTTTTGAACAAGACGGATAGTGATACTGGTAAAGCTCTTTCCGGTGCCGTGTTCGATCTTTATAAGAAGGACGGTACTAAGATCGCTAGCGGTTTGATGACAGATGCTAAGGGTCAAATCAAGGTCAATGATTTGAAGCCAGGCGACTACTACTTTGTCGAAACAGCAGCGCCAGCTGGCTATGAACTAAATGACAGTAAGCTGAACTTCACGGTTGAATTACAAACCACAGCCAAAGTTGCGACCGTTTCTGCAACAAATGCTGAGAAGACTGGCTCAGTTGTCTTGAACAAGACGGATAGTGATACTGGTAAAACTCTTGCTGGTGCAGTATTTGATCTGTATAAGAAGGATGGGACTAAGGTTGCTAGTGGTTTGACCACAGATGCTAAGGGTCAAATCAAGGTCAATGATTTGAAGCCAAGCGACTACTACTTTGTCGAAACAGCAGCACCAGCTGGTTATGAACTAAACGACAGTAAATTGAACTTCACGGTTGAATTTCAGGAAACAACCAAGGTTGCGACCGTCTCGGCAACGAATGCTGAGAAGACTGGTTCAGTTGTCTTGAACAAGACGGATAGTGATACTGGTAAAACTCTTTCTGGTGCAGTATTTGATCTGTATAAGAAGGATGGGACTAAGGTTGCTAGTGGTTTGACCACAGATGCTAAGGGTCAAATCAAGGTCAATGACTTGAAGCCAGGTGACTACTACTTTATCGAAACAACAGCGCCAGCTGGTTATCAATTGAACAACAGTAAGCTGAACTTCACGGTTGAATTTCAGGAAACAACCAAGGTTGCGACCGTCTCGGCAACGAATGCTGAGAAGACTGGTTCAGTTGTTTTGAACAAGACCGACGGCGATACTGGTAAAACTCTTGCTGGTGCAGTATTCGATCTTTATAAGAAAGACGGTACTAAGATCGCTAGCGGTTTGACGACAGATGCTAAGGGTCAAATCAAGGTCAATGATTTGAAGCCAGGCGACTACTACTTTGTCGAAACAGCAGCGCCAGCTGGCTATGAACTAAATGACAGTAAGCTGAACTTCACGGTTGAATTACAAACCACAGCCAAAGTTGCGACCGTTTCTGCAACAAATGCTGAGAAGACTGGCTCAGTTGTTTTGAACAAGACGGATAGTGATACTGGTAAAGCTCTTTCCGGTGCCGTGTTCGATCTTTATAAGAAGGACGGTACTAAGATCGCTAGCGGTTTGATGACAGATGCTAAGGGTCAAATCAAGGTCAATGATTTGAAGCCAGGCGACTACTACTTTGTCGAAACAGCAGCGCCAGCTGGCTATGAACTAAATGACAGTAAGCTGAACTTCACGGTTGAATTACAAACCACAGCCAAAGTTGCGACCGTTTCTGCAACAAATGCTGAGAAGACTGGCTCAGTTGTCTTGAACAAGACGGATAGTGATACTGGTAAAACTCTTTCTGGTGCAGTATTTGATCTGTATAAGAAGGATGGGACTAAGGTTGCTAGTGGTTTGACCACAGATGCTAAGGGTCAAATCAAGGTCAATGACTTGAAGCCAGGTGACTACTACTTTATCGAAACAACAGCGCCAGCTGGTTATCAATTGAACAACAGTAAGCTGAACTTCACGGTTGAATTACAAACCACAGCCAAGGTTGCGACCGTCTCGGCAACGAATGCTGAGAAGACTGGTTCAGTTGTTTTGAACAAGACCGACGGCGATACTGGTAAAACTCTTGCTGGTGCAGTATTCGATCTTTATAAGAAAGACGGTACTAAGATCGCTAGCGGTTTGACCACAGATGCTAAGGGTCAAATCCAGGTCAATGACTTGAAGCCAGGCGACTACTACTTTGTCGAAACAGCAGCGCCAGCTGGCTATGAACTAAATGACAGTAAGCTGAACTTCACGGTTGAATTACAAACCACAGCCAAAGTTGCGACCGTTTCTGCAACGAATGCTGAGAAGACTGGTTCAGTTGTCTTGAACAAGACGGATAGTGATACTGGTAAAACTCTTTCTGGTGCAGTATTTGATCTGTATAAGAAGGATGGGACTAAGGTTGCTAGTGGTTTGACCACAGATGCTAAGGGTCAAATCAAGGTCAATGACTTGAAGCCAGGTGACTACTACTTTATCGAAACAACAGCGCCAGCTGGTTATCAATTGAACAACAGTAAGCTGAACTTCACGGTTGAATTACAAACCACAGCCAAAGTTGCGACCGTTTCTGCAACAAATGCTGAGAAGACTGGCTCAGTTGTTTTGAACAAGACGGATAGTGATACTGGTAAAGCTCTTTCCGGTGCCGTGTTCGATCTTTATAAGAAGGACGGTACTAAGATCGCTAGCGGTTTGATGACAGATGCTAAGGGTCAAATCAAGGTCAATGATTTGAAGCCAGGCGACTACTACTTTGTCGAAACAGCAGCGCCAGCTGGCTATGAACTAAATGACAGTAAGCTGAACTTCACGGTTGAATTACAAACCACAGCCAAAGTTGCGACCGTTTCTGCAACAAATGCTGAGAAGACTGGCTCAGTTGTCTTGAACAAGACGGATAGTGATACTGGTAAAACTCTTGCTGGTGCAGTATTTGATCTGTATAAGAAGGATGGGACTAAGGTTGCTAGTGGTTTGACCACAGATGCTAAGGGTCAAATCAAGGTCAATGATTTGAAGCCAAGCGACTACTACTTTGTCGAAACAGCAGCGCCAGCTGGCTATGAACTAAATGACAGTAAGCTGAACTTCACGGTTGAATTACAAACCACAGCCAAAGTTGCGACCGTTTCTGCAACAAATGCTGAGAAGACTGGCTCAGTTGTCTTGAACAAGACGGATAGTGATACTGGTAAAACTCTTGCTGGTGCAGTATTTGATCTGTATAAGAAGAATGGCACTAAGATCGCTAGCGGTTTAACGACAGATGCTAAGGGTCAAATCAAGGTCAATGATTTGAAGCCAGGCGACTACTACTTTGTCGAAACAGCAGCGCCAGCTGGCTATGAACTAAATGATAGTAAGCTGAACTTCACGGTTGAATTACAAACCACAACCAAAGTTGCGACCGTTTCTGCAACAAATGCCGAGAAGACGGGTTCAGTTGTTTTGAACAAGACAGACGGCGATACTGGTAAAACTCTTGCTGGTGCAGTGTTCGATCTGTACAAGAAGAATGGCACTAAGATCGCTAGCGGTTTGACCACAGATGCTAAGGGTCAAATCCAGGTCAATGACTTGAAGCCAGGCGACTACTACTTTGTCGAAACAGCAGCACCAGCTGGCTATGAACTAAATGATAGTAAGCTGAACTTCACGGTCGAGTTACAAACCACAACCAAGGTTGCGACCGTTTCTGCAACAAATGCCGAGAAGACGGGTTCAGTTGTTTTGAACAAGACAGACGGCGATACTGGTAAAACTCTTGCTGGTGCAGTGTTCGATCTGTACAAGAAGAATGGCACTAAGATCGCTAGCGGTTTGACCACAGATGCTAAGGGTCAAATCCAGGTCAATGACTTGAAGCCAGGCGACTACTACTTTGTCGAAACAGCAGCACCAGCTGGCTATGAACTAAATGATAGTAAGCTGAACTTCACGGTCGAGTTACAAACCACAACCAAGGTTGCGACCGTTTCTGCAACAAATGCCGAGAAGACGGGTTCAGTTGTTTTGAACAAGACGGATAGTGATACTGGTAAAACTCTTGCTGGTGCAGTATTTGATCTGTATAAGAAGAATGGCACTAAGATCGCTAGTGGTTTGACCACAGATGCTAAGGGTCAAATCCAGGTCAATGACTTGAAGCCAGGCGACTACTACTTTGTCGAAACAGCAGCACCAGCTGGCTATGAACTAAATGATAGTAAGCTGAACTTCACGGTCGAGTTACAAACCACAACCAAGGTTGCGACCGTTTCTGCAACAAATGCCGAGAAGACGGGTTCAGTTGTTTTGAACAAGACGGATAGTGATACTGGTAAAACTCTTTCTGGTGCAGTATTTGATCTGTATAAGAAGGATGGGACTAAGGTTGCTAGTGGTTTGACCACAGATGCTAAAGGCCAGATCCAAGTCAATGATTTGAAGCCAGGTGACTACTACTTTGTTGAAACAGCAGCACCAGCTGGTTATGAATTGAATGACAGTAAGCTGAACTTCACGGTCGAGTTACAAACCACAACCAAGGTTGCGACCGTTTCTGCAACAAATGCCGAGAAGACGGGTTCAGTTGTTTTGAACAAGACAGACGGCGATACTGGTAAAGCTCTTTCCGGTGCAATATTCGATCTGTATAAGAAGGACGGCACAAAGCTTGCTAGTGGTTTGACCACAGATGCTAAGGGTCAAATCCAGGTCAATGATTTGAAGCCAGGCGACTACTACTTTGTCGAAACAGCAGCACCAGCTGGCTATGAACTAAATGATAGTAAGCTGAACTTCACGGTCGAGTTACAAACCACAACCAAGGTTGCGACCGTTTCTGCAACAAATGCCGAGAAGACGGGTTCAGTTGTTTTGAACAAGACGGATAGTGATACTGGTAAAACTCTTGCTGGTGCAGTATTTGATCTGTATAAGAAGAATGGCACTAAGATCGCTAGCGGTTTAACGACAGATGCTAAGGGTCAAATCAAGGTCAATGATTTGAAGCCAGGCGACTACTACTTTGTCGAAACAGCAGCGCCAGCTGGCTATGAACTAAATGATAGTAAGCTGAACTTCACGGTTGAATTACAAACCACAACCAAAGTTGCGACCGTTTCTGCAACAAATGCCGAGAAGACGGGTTCAGTTGTTTTGAACAAGACAGACGGCGATACTGGTAAAACTCTTGCTGGTGCAGTGTTCGATCTGTACAAGAAGAATGGCACTAAGATCGCTAGCGGTTTGACGACAGATGCTAAAGGCCAGATCCAAGTCAATGATTTGAAGCCAGGCGACTACTACTTTGTTGAAACAGCAGCACCAGCTGGTTATAAACTGAGTAACGAAAAAATATCGTTTACGATCAAGCTTCAACTCAATAATGAATCGGCTGTGGTTGTGGCGAAGAACTTTAAGAAGAGTACACCACCAAACACCAATGACAATCACGGCAATGGTCAAAAAATGCCAAATACAGGAGATGTCAATAACGTTGGCATGACACTGATTGGGATACTTTCGGTTCTTGGCTTATTCGTTTATAGCTTTTTCAAACCTTACAGACGAGAACGTCAATAAGGTATATGTCACAAATTTCGATACTGAATACTTTTGTAGCGAGACGATGCGACATGAATGATTATTAGAAAACCAGGTTCATCGGAGACGACTTTCCATAGTGGAAGCCGTCTTTTTTGATACTTCATTTTTATTGAATGATTTGTATCCAATAGCATAAAAAAAGCGTGTCAAAAGTCGACACGCTTGAAGTAATGGCGTTAACAGTAAACTATGGGTTTCTTAAGAATTCGACGTACTTCCTGGATGTAAGCTGATTCCTGAGACAACTTTTAAGAGAGGGTATAATGAATAAATCGTCTCTCAAAAGGAAGGAATTTTTACATGCCAACTCGTTACGACAAAGAATTCAAACAAAACATTATCAACCTATATAAGCAAGGCGAATCAGCTGCCCAACTAGCCAGAGAATATGGCATTGGCTATTCAACAGTTCATAAGTGGATCCAGGGCCAGGCCAAAAATCAATCCGGTAAATCGCCAGACGGAACAAAAGCGATGGAAAAGCGACTGGCTTCGCTGTCTGAGGAGAACGAAATCCTAAAAAAAGCCCTGGGCTTCCTTGCGCAGAAGTAACCAATATCTTTGATTACATTCACCAAGAAAGCCATCACCACCAGGTAACCAAGATGTGCCGAATCCTCGGTGTTTCCAGAGCTCAGTATTATCGTTATCGATCCCCCAAACCTTGAAAACGACGGGCCGAAGATGCGGACTTGAAACAACTGATTCTGCGGATCTTTGCGGAATTTAAGCAGCGATACGGTGTTATGAAGAGCCACCATGAATTGAATCTGGAACTTCAACCACTGCAGCTTCGGTGCAGTCCACGACGGATTTCCCGGCTCATGAAGGAACTGGATATCCACTCCGGTACCGTCAATAAGTGGAAAGCGGCTTCGGCTTCCAAAACCAAGGTTGAACAGCGTCCCAACTTGCTTAAGCAGGATTTCTCGACCACTGGTTTAAATCAAAAATGGACCGCTGATATGACCTATATTCAAACGAAGCGTAATGGCTGGTGTTACTTATCAACCATCATGGACCTGCACTCACGACGGATTATCGGCTATTCGTTCTCAAAAAAGATGGATACTGATTTAGTCTTAAAGACCCTTGAAAGCGCCGTTAAAAATCGAACCATTACTGGGGACCTGATTATCCATACGGATTTAGGATCACAGTATACCAGCGATGATTACAATCAACGTTTAACTGAATTACATATCCGCCACTCATACAGCCGTAAGGGTTGTCCGTATGATAATGCGCCAATGGAATCCTTTCACGCTTCCCTCAAAAAGGAATGTGTTTATCCAGTGCCGGTCTTTGAAGATTATGAAACTGCCGCTGCCGTCCTTTTTGAATATGTGCATGCTTTCTACAATAGGAAGAGAATTCATAGTTCACTGGGCTACCACTGTCAACGACTAGGCATTAGGTTGTCGGGACCACGTTTAGGACGTAAGTCTAAAAAGATGGATGCTAAGCAGCGGCAAGTTGATCGTGACGCAGAGAAGCGGCGCGGGAAAATTGAACGCGGTTTTGCCTTCATGAAAGGCCCTTTGGGCCTTTCATTGGTGCGGACTAAAACGGTAGCCAGCATCGCAGTGACGATTGATATTGCGATCAATCTAGCCAATCTAAAGATGCTATTAAGGCTTTTTAATGGATCAATTTTGATTTTTGTAAAATATAAGCAGGAATCCATCTTAATTCACTATCAAATTCACGTTTCAGGTAGCCGGAATGTTGCCTAATTCACCAGCCACTAGATAGTTGCGTCAATAAGGGATTACTTCCTGCAGAATGGATATCCGAAAAAACTTTAACAAATATTGAGAACGGTCATAATCTGCCTAGCCTAGAAACTCTGTATAAATTATCTATTGCTTTAGAAACAGATATCTCTGACTTAATGAATGAAATCATTGATCAGCATATTAGCCAATCGTAAAGTACTGCATTGAAGACATCAAACAACTTCTTAGAGTCTGTTTGGTATCTAGCAAAAATCAGGATAATCAAGAGTAAATTCCCAAAATCAAGCTCTAGGAGGGAAGTATAGAACCTTTCTTAAACTCCCCCCAAAAAAGGCAGTTACCCATTCGGTAACTGCCTCAAAATGATCGTTTAACTTTGACCTGCAAAGCATGCTAAATATTCTTTAAATGATAAAGGAACTCATCTCTTCTTGGGTATTTGGCTTGTAAGTCATCCAAAACTTTTGCAACACCCTTATCTGTTTTCCATTTCCACCCGTCAATGTCTGGATCATATTCATAACGAATCGGATTTCTAGTACCTTTAACACGCTGTCCAATCCATTTGTCGTATGGAGCTTCGCCTTTAGTTAAGGAGCGACCGCCTACAAAGAAGTATCTTGATGAATTAGGATAAAGAGCCACGCCAGAAAAGTGTGCGACTAGTTTTACCTCTCCTTCAAAACAAAGCGCAACATATTCCTCAGAATTGACTCTCGCGCCTAAACGCCAAACTCCTTTATTATGATCCCAGAGTTCCGAATCAGTTGCATTGAACGAATAACCAACCCATTTTACTGAAGGTTCATTAGGGTAATTTAGAAGTGCCGCTCGTTGAGCTGACAGGGTGATAAAAATCATTAAAACACCGCCTTTTTATTTCTTGTGACATACTTTCTGATGATCTAGCATTGTCTTAAATACGGCACTTAACAAGTGTATAATTATAAAGTCACAGAATCAAGTGTTTATTAAAAAACGGCTTTATTTATATATATATATATATTTATAAATCCAAAAAGAGGGTTTATAAATACGTTTTATTTTAGAAAGAGTTCAGTGAAGTGTACCCTATTGTAACTAAAGAGAGAAGGGAGTATTATTAGTTACATATAAGTGACCCGGAGGTGATCTAGAATTGTCTAAAATCGGTTATGCGCGTGTTAGTACGCGTGATCAAAATCTGGCGCGTCAAATTGAACAGCTACATGATGCCGGTGTTAATAAAATCTTTCAAGAGAAGCTTTCAGGTAAAAATGCCGATCGTCCTCAACTGAAAGCAATGTTAGACTATATTCGTGATGATGATGAAGTAGTGGTACTGAGCCTTGATCGACTTGGTCGCAATTCTCATGATTTGACTGACATCATCGAAACCATTCGGCATCGTGGAGCTCAATTGAACGTTCTAAATCTACCTAGCTTTGCAAGTATTGAAGATCCTAACCTTCGTAACTTGATTACGACAATTATTGTCGAACTATATAAGTATATTGCTCAAGAAGAGCGCGAAACTATTAAGATACGGCAACAACAAGGCATAGAAATTGCCAAACGCCAGGGCAAATATAAAGGCAAAATTCGCGAATATGGTCCTCATTCACCTAATCGTCAAAAACGCTATATTTATAAAGAAGCCTGTCGCCTTTTAAATAGGAAGAAAGACGGAGATGAAACTCTGACCAAGCGACAAATTGCCCGCATGTTAGGTATTGCACCAGTAACCTTATATCGCATCGAAAAGTATCAGGCAGAAGATCTAGCAAATGTTCCCCGTAGTGAGAGGTAAACATCATGATAGATTTAAGGGGCAAACGAATTCTCTTTACAGGCCGTTTGCGATCTTTTCGTCGTTTCCAGGCACAACAGTTAGCAACTATTCTAGGAGCAAAACCTGTCAACGGGATTGACAAAAATGTCGATATCCTTGTGGTTGGTATTATTAGCAAACCCTATGATCAACTACTTACCACTCAAAAGTTAACGTATGCTAGAACCTATGGCATTCCAAAGATTGACGAATTAGCCTTTATTTCATGGTGCCAATGGCGATTAGATCAATTGAAAGCAACTCTTTAAGAACCTGTCTAGTATCTGCTGAATCTGGTAGAATTGTGGAAAACCGACTGAGGAGTTTGTCATGCCAGATTATCCAAGCAATATTTCTCGAGCGCAATTTGCGTTAATACAACCTGATTTAGAAAACTTCCGTAAGCATACAAGACCGCGTCGTTATGATCTTTATGACGTATTCAATGCCATCCTTTACTCGCTTACTACAGGGTGTCAATGGCGTGAATTACCGCACGATTTCCCGGAATGGCATACCGTCTACCGCTATTACGATATGTGGCGAGATAAACCAGACCCGACAGCTGATTCGCTATTAGAAAGGCTTTTAAAAAAACTGTCGCTTCCTATCGTTTTGCACAGGGCCGATCGGCCCGAACGTCGTTTGTGATTGTTGATGCTCAAAGTGTTAAAACTACTGATTTAACGAAAAATAGTGGCTACGATGGCGGCAAAAAGATTTCAGGGATTAAGCGTCATATGGCGGTTGATATTAATGGTTTACCACAAGCCATTCTCGTGACACGAGCTAATGTATCAGATCGTTCAGGTGCATTGGCTATGTTTAGTTTGGCTAGCCAAAATTTAGAGCTGGTTCAGTATGTCATGGTTGATGGTGGCTACACTGGCAATGACTTTGCGGATCAGGTGAAGCTCATTTTGAATGCTAAGACGACGGTAGCTAAACGCAACGAGTTGCATATGTTCACGGTGTTACCGCAACGATGGATCGTTGAACGTTCATGGAGTTGGCTAGACAAATGTCGGCGACTTTGGAAAAACTGTGAACGCGCCCTTAACAGCAGTCTTCAAATGGTTGTATTGGCCTTCTTGAACATAGTTCTTAAAAGATGCTAGACAGGTTCTCAACAAACGCCACAGCTTGACCAGTGGCATGATCAATGCCAAAGTTTCGCGCAGCACCGATGCCACGATGGTCATTAAAACCGGTCGCGTGAAAATTAGGGATACCTTTAACAAAATCAGCCACTGTCTGAGCGGTACCATCAGTCGAGGCATCGTCGATGAGCCAAAGTTCAAAATCAATTGTTTGTTGCTGGATACTTTTTAATGTCTCAGGCAGATAATGACCTAAATTGTAAGTTGGCACAACGATGGTTAAATCTAAGTTCGACGTAATTGCCTCCTTGAAGCTCGTTTTGATCATTATCGTCAAATTAACGGAGGCGTCAAATAAAGTGATTCGTTTGTAGAGACATGACTAGCACTGATCATTAAAGAACAAAAGGCAACACAGATAATTGTCCTAAAAAACTGACGATGGCTTGCTGGATGGACACTGTTGAAAAAGAAAAAAGAACAGCAAACTAAAGATGCTACAAAAATAAAATAAAACGTTTACATTCTGTTCAGATATGGTACAATTTGTTTGTTGATAGGAATATTCAATGTGGATTGTGACTATTTAATTAGGCGAGACCACAAATCGCAGTGCTGATCGCAGCGCGTGATTTGTGGTTTTTTCTTTGCACTGGGAGGTGATGACAACTTGCCAAAAATAGCTCAGATTTTTAACAACAACGTGGCCTTGGTTGATCTAGACAACCGCGGCCAAGCCGTTGTAAGGGGACGTGGCATCGCTTTTCAGAAGAGGCGAGGAGATGTTATTCCGACAAAGCAGATAGAGAAGATCTTTTATCTAGCGAACGAGACTTCCCGACAAAATTTGTACTTTCTCTTAAAAAATATTCCGATTGACGTGGTGACGACTACCTATGAAATTATTGATGTTGCCCAGAAACAATATCGACTGAAAGTGCTTGATTATATCTACATTACCTTGAGTGATCATATTTACGAGGCATATAAACGCTATCAGGCAGGGACTTATCAAGAAACAATGGTACCAGATTTTCATATTCAATATCCGGCCGAATATGCGGTGGCTAAACAGGCACTGCAAATCATTGCCACGAACCTTGGCGTTCAGTTTCCACAGTCGGAAATAAAAAATCTGGCGTTGCACTTTATCAACGCTTCCGGCGAAGACGATGGCGAGCAGGTTTTTGGTAAAAGCAATGAAGCCTCACTTAGTCAACTTGTACAAGAAGTGTTGAAGCGTCATCACATTACTCGCTCTCATTCAAATGGCAACTACTATGACCGATTTATGATTCATCTCCAGTATCTCATCGACCGACTGCAGCGTGTTGATACATATGCCGTTACCATTGTCCCTGAGGTTGCCACTGAACTTAAGCAAAACTATCCGCAGTCTTACAAGATTGCCTCAGAAATTTTCGATGAAATTAAGGATCACCTCTATCGCAGTATGAGTGAGGACGAACGACTTTACTTCATCATCCACATTCAGCGATTGATAAACGAAGCACCAGCCCAGAATCATTCACAAAACGATTCATTATAACGCGCTCGCAGTCGTAGAAGCCTACACATAAGGGCTTTGAAGCAATCTACCAAAGATTGGGCCAGTTTGCTTCAAGCACGCTTATGCTTTGGCTTCCAAGCGCTCAGGAGGAAAAGACTCATGAATAAGGTTTTTGATAAATTAAAACCAATTTTTGAAGCCATCGCTGCTAACAAATATATTTCCGCGATTCGTGATGGCTTTATCGCATGTATGCCGATCATCATCTTCTCAAGTATCTTTATGATGGTTGCTTATGTTCCGAACGCTTGGGGGTTTTACTGGCCAGACAACGTAACGAATACGTTGATGGTTGCTTATAACTATTCCATGGGCTTGCTGGCACTGTTTGTGGCGGGAACGACTGCTAAAAACTTGACTGACAGCAAGAACCTTGAATTACCGAAAACAAATCAAATTAATCCAGTGGCCGTCATTGTGGCGTCTGAAATTTCTTTTGTCATTTTGTCGATCTTGCCGCTTAAAACCGGTGTTGACCTGACTTACATGGGGACTCAGGGATTGATCTGCGCTTATATCGTTGGGTTGATCGTGCCAAATATTTACTACGTCTGTATTAAGAACAATGTCACGATTAAATTACCAGAGCAGGTACCAGGTAATATCGCCCAGTCATTTAAAGACCTTATCCCGATGGGCCTTTCTGTGACAGCCTTCTGGCTTTTCGGTGTTGGCTTCAAAGCGGCAACGGGTACTGTATTGCCACGCTGGATCATTCAAGTACTTTCGCCGCTTTTCCAAGCCAGCGATTCTTATCTAGGCTTAGCCCTGATTGCTGGCGCGATGGCTTTCTTCTGGTTCTGTGGTGTCCAAGGCCCATCAATTGTTCAGCCGGCTGTTGTCCCGATTATGATTGCGAATACAGCAGCTAACTTGCAGCAATATCAGGCAGGGCAACATGTCTCGCACGTTTTGGCCATGAACACGATGGACTACGTCATGAATTTTGGTGGAACCGGATCAACATTTGTGGTAGCTTTCATCATGCTGTTTGCGGCCCGATCAGCGCAATTAAAAGCCGTTGGTAAGGCTGCCTTTGTGCCATGCACTTTCGGGGTCAATGAACCTGTTTTGTTCGGAATGCCGATTATCATGAATCCCATGTTCTTCATTCCGTTCTTAGCAACCCCGATCGTGAACGTTTGCTTATTCAAATTCTTTGTGAGTGTACTTGGCATGAACAGTATGATGTACACCATGCCATGGACAGTTCCGGGACCGATTGGGATTTTGATTTCGACTGGGTTTGCCCCGTTGGCTTTCGTCTTTGTTCTACTGACGTTGGTTCTGGACGTTGCGATATACTTCCCATTCATTCGCGTTTATGACAGCACACTCTTAGCTGAAGAAAAAGCTAAGGAAGAGGTCATTGAAGACGACGGCATGGCTGTTCTGGCGAGTGACACAGTGTCACCTTCTATCCCGACTGATTTGACTGTTGCGACTGCCACAGACGACGATGCGACCCATGTGTTGCCTGAAACAGCCCCATCTGCCCACGGTGAAGCCTATTTCAAACAAAATGAAGTTAATGTTTTAGTGTTGTGTGCTGGTGGTGGAACAAGCGGTATTCTTGCCAACGCGCTAAACAAACTGTCTAAGGAACGCGGTTTAAAGCTCTCGGCCGCCGCCCGCGCTTATGGACAGGATATGGATTTGATCAAAGATATGAACATGGTCATCCTTGCGCC
This sequence comes from Lacticaseibacillus sp. YLM2-1, assembly GCF_056583465.1. NCBI lineage: Bacteria > Bacillati > Bacillota > Bacilli > Lactobacillales > Lactobacillaceae > Lacticaseibacillus > Lacticaseibacillus sp. YLM2-1. The sequence continues at coordinate 58,857 of NZ_JBWOEE010000002.1, read as the reverse complement.
GCAAATGGAAAGCATGAAAGGTAATTTAAAAAAGATCACCGATAAGTATGGCGTCAAGCTGGTCACAACAACTGGACGGCAATACATTGAATTAACCAACAATGGTGACATGGCACTTGATTTTGTTGAATCCAATCTTTGAGACACTTAACAGGAGGTTATTAAGCAATGAGTAAACAGCTACCTCAAGATTTTGTAATGGGCGGGGCAACCGCCGCCTATCAAGTCGAAGGAGCCACGAAGGAAGACGGTAAAGGACGCGTGCTTTGGGACGATTTTCTGGATAAACAGGGGCGGTTCAAGCCCGACCCGGCAGCGGATTTTTATCATCGTTATGATGAAGATTTGGCATTAGCGGAAAAATACGGCCATCAAGTGATTCGGGTGTCAATTGCCTGGTCGCGAATTTTTCCGGATGGTGCCGGGGAAGTTGAGCCACGCGGGGTTGCTTTTTACCACAAGCTCTTCGCGGATTGTGCCGCCCATCATATCGAACCGTTTGTTACGCTACATCATTTTGATACGCCCGAACGCTTGCACGAAGCCGGTGATTGGTTGAGTCAAGAGATGTTGGACGACTTTGTGGCTTATGCGAAGTTTTGCTTTGAAGAATTTTCCGAAGTGAAGTATTGGATCACCATTAATGAACCGACCTCAATGGCCGTTCAACAATATACAAGCGGGACATTCCCGCCTGCCGAGTCTGGACGTTTTGATAAGACGTTCCAAGCTGAACACAATCAAATGGTGGCGCATGCCCGTATCGTTAATCTATATAAGTCAATGCAATTAGGTGGCCAAATTGGAATTGTTCATGCGTTGCAAACTGTTTATCCCTACAGTGATAGCGCTGTGGATCACCATGCCGCCGAGTTGCAGGACGCTTTGGAAAATCGATTGTATCTGGATGGCACATTAGCTGGCGAATATCACCAAGAAACTTTGGCGCTCGTGAAGGAAATTCTGGATGCCAATCATCAACCGATGTTTCAATCGACGCCGCAGGAAATGAAGGCTATTGATGAAGCGGCCCATCAGTTAGACTTTGTTGGGGTCAATAATTATTTCAGCAAGTGGTTGCGTGCCTATCATGGCAAATCAGAGACCATTCATAATGGCGACGGCACCAAAGGCTCTTCGGTCGCGCGGCTGCAAGGCGTTGGCGAGGAAAAACTCCCAGATGGCATTGAGACGACAGATTGGGATTGGTCGATTTATCCACGAGGAATGTATGACATACTGATGCGGATTCATAATGACTATCCGTTGGTGCCAGTGACCTACGTGACAGAAAATGGTATTGGTCTTAAAGAAAGCTTGCCAGAAAATGCGACCCCTGACACCGTGATTGAAGATCCAAAACGGATTGATTATGTAAAGAAATATCTGTCCGCAATGGCTGATGCTATCCATGATGGCGCAAATGTCAAAGGTTACTTCATCTGGTCACTTCAAGATCAGTTTTCTTGGACAAACGGTTACAGTAAACGATATGGTCTGTTCTTCGTTGATTTTCCAACACAAAATCGTTATATCAAACAAAGTGCCGAGTGGTTTAAGTCTGTGAGTGAGACCCACATCATTCCGGATTAAAAAGTTTTTGGCTATTTAGACAGCAAGGATTGAATCGGAGGGAAAATGATGGCTACTAAAGAAGAAATTTCAATGGTTGGTTTTGCACTTGTGGCGTATGCAGGCGATGCTCGAACGGCTGCTGTGCATGCACTTGATGCCGCTGAAGCAGGCGATTTCGATAAGGCAAACGAATTGGTTGAGAAGGCCCAACAGGATATTAATGAAGCCCACAACCAACAGACCCAGCTTCTAAGTCAAGAAGCTGGCGGTGCTGAAATGGATGTCACCTTTATCATGGTTCATGGTCAAGATACGTTGATGACAACCATGTTGCTCATTGATGAATCACGCTACATGATTCGCATGTTTAAGCGGATCAAAGAACTTGAGAACAAGCAGTAAATGAGTCATCATCATTTCTCGATAAAATGATAGTCGAATCGATCAGCATTTCCTCCAAATGACGAACTTTGCTGTTAGCGCGTCCTCAATAATTGAACAGAAGTAACCCAAAAACTAGGCGCGTGGCACATACAGCGCCTAGTTTTTCTATTTCGGAAGTTTGTCAAATGGTGTTGAAGGATAGTTTCTATCCTTTGGAGATCTCCTCGTGTGGGAGATCTTTTTTGTTGTTTTATTAGTTGCGGCGTTTAATCTGGTGTGTTGTCTGAATATCGTACTTGAAGGCATAACAAATAAGCCTACCATCGTGACGTTATTGTGGTAGATAATCTAGGCAATCAGCTGGTAGACGCGTGTGAACATATTGGCCTGATTGGAGAAGCTATAACAAGCACGTTTGAGCTCCTTGATCTTACGGTTGATGCCCTCGGTCCGTTAGAGTAGGACGATTTGGCGGCGTTAATTACTCCATTAAGATTCTTTCGTAGGGTATGCATGGCCGTATCTAGAGGCGTGCCGTAAGAACCTGTCTAGTATCTTTTAAGAACTATCTTCAGGAAGGCCAATACCACCATTTGAAGACTGCTGTTAAGGGCGCGTTCACAGTTTTTCCAAAGTCGCCGACATTTGTCTAGCCAACTCCATGAACGTTCAATGATCCATCGTTGCGGTAACACCGTGAACGTATGCAACTCGTTGCGTTTAGCTACCGTCGTCTTAGCATTCAAAATGAGCTTCACCTGATCCGCAAAGTCATTGCCAGTGTAGCCACCATCAACCATGACATGCTGAACCAGCTCTAAATTTTGGCTAGCCAAACTAAGCATAGCCAATGCACCTGAACGATCTGATACATTAGCTCGTGTCACGAGAATGGCTTGTGGTAAACCGTTAATATCAACCGCCATATGACGCTTAATCCCTGAAATCTTTTTGCCGCCATCGTAGCCACTATTTTTCGTTAAATCAGTGGTTTTAACACTTTGAGCATCAACAATCACAAACGACGTTCGGGCCGATCGGCCCTGTGCAAAACGATAGGAAGCGACAGTTTTTTTAAAAGCCTTTCTAATAGCGAATCAGCTGTCGGGTCTGGTTTATCTCGCCACATATCGTAATAGCGGTAGACGGTATGCCATTCCGGGAAATCGTGCGGTAATTCACGCCATTGACACCCTGTAGTAAGCGAGTAAAGGATGGCATTGAATACGTCATAAAGATCATAACGACGCGGTCTTGTATGCTTACGGAAGTTTTCTAAATCAGGTTGTATTAACGCAAATTGCGCTCGAGAAATATTGCTTGGATAATCTGGCATGACAAACTCCTCAGTCGGTTTTCCACAATTCTACCAGATTCAGCAGATACTAGACAGGTTCTAAGCACTCCACAACGAACCGGGTTGAATCTTAACCATTGATGGTATCTCAGATCCCTGGGTTCAAACAAAAAAGCGGGCGACCAACGCAGTTTTCTGCGTTAGTCGCCCGCTTTGGTTTCTCTATTAAACACGACACGTGGCCTGAATTTCTGGAGCCCCCGGTAAATAAGCCTCAATATCTGGCGTGTTACGTTGCGTGTAAACCGTTAGTAATGGTTAAAAATACTTAAAGACGTCCAGTTTATTTAATTTTTCCATTTGTACAATACCAAACCAGATCGTATTAGCCTTTGCGCCTGCCGTTGGTTTTGTGAACAGACTTATTCTTTCGCACCAGCGTGGTAGAGTGGATCTGTTGCTCATCGTGGTTATTGTGTAAAGGTAGATCACAATGCTCAAAGATCTGGTAAACCCGGTCCTTTAGATTAAGGGCATTGTTAATCACATTGCGTAATAATTTTAACGGTGATTTCTTGATTGTTTCCTCGATTAACTAGTCGGCTTTGTGTTTCTAGTGCGTTAGCTTTTCACAACCGGGGTCTTAAAAAGATCATTCAAGGCTTCAGACATTGTTGGATGAGTATAGATCATGTCGCGTAATCTTTCGTAAGGTAATTTGGCCTTAATTGCCAATGCAATTAGATTGATGGTTTCATGAGCCTCAGCGGCATACAATGTTGCCCCTAAAATAAGGTGTGTTTTTTGATCAACGCTTACCTTATAAAGCCCGCGTTGATCCTCCAAGACACGGGCCTTTGGAATCGCCTTGACTGATAGCTTGAAGGTTTGTAAATCATAACCTGCACTCTTAGCTTGACGTTCATTTAAGCCGACGTTAGCCAGTGGTGGATTTAGGAACGAAGCAGTCGGTATCACCATTCGATCGGCCGTTGAGCGATCCCCCTTATCAAACAATTGATCTACAATAATACGAAAATCATCCAATGAGACATAAGTGAACATAGGACCGCCATTAACGTCGCCCAAAGCCCAAACGTTTTGTACTGTGGTCCTTAAATGATCATCGACCTGAATAGCACCACGACTGGTTAAAGCAATATCGGTATTTTCTAGCCCTAAACTATTTATATTAGGCCGCCGACCGACTGCAACTAATACCGCATCAAATTCCGCAGTGTTACTTTGATCACCTTGTTGATAATATAATGTAACCTTCTCACCATTATCTTTTACTTGAGTTAGTTGAGTCTCCGGTTTAATCTCGATCCCTGCGTCAGTCAGATCTGCTACGACCTCGGTCGCAATATCAGGATCTTCGCGCTCTAACAATCTGGTATGTTGGTCGAAAATCGTTACATGCGTACCAAAGGAATTAAACATTCCAGCAAATTCAAGGCCAATATAACCGCCACCAATAATTGCTAGTCGTTTCGGTTGTTTCTCCAATTCCATAGCTTCTTTAGACGTAAAAATCCGCTGACCGAATTCTAACCCTGGGATTGATGGCCAATTTGGAACCGCTCCAGTATTAATGAAGATGCGTTCACCTCTCACCTTCTTAGTTGTTCCATCACTCATTACGACTGCCAAAACATAATTGTCGATAAAACGTGCTGACCCATCCCAAATTGTTGCTAGTGGCTCATCAGCCACCATGTGATAGTTTTTGTCTCGCAACTGTCTAGTCATCTCACCACGCTTATTAACTGCCGTAGTAAAGTCTAAGCCACGTTGACCATTTAAAATTAAATTTTTAGATGGTAGGCAGCCAACATTGATGCAAGTCCCTCCATACATTTGTTTTGACCGTTCGATCAGAAGCACGGTCTCATCATGCTGCGCCAAGTACTTAGCTAATGTCTTACCCGCCTTACCAAATCCAATAATAATATTTTTAAATTTATCCATTGTTTTACCCGCCTTTTACTAGTCATTTGTTATTGCACTTATTATAAGTAAGTAAAGCGTCAAAAGCAAGTTATATGCTCAACTACCTATTTATCTGACTTGACTTTATAGTCATCATTTCACCATCTTATTTGTCTTTTACCACAGTTTTCCCTCTAGTAGCTGATTTTATGACCTTCTTTACTTTTATAATCGTACTGTCTGGTAGGGTTTGCGCCCGCTCTTGGACCGCCCTACTGGACGCTTGTTATTTCCCATTGCAGCAGTATTATTAGCCTTGCTTGCTGACCTTGCTAGTGTTGTAGCTTTCCTTTGCTGTCAAGAGCGGTTTTATTGCTCTTGGTTGATTTTTAATTTCCCTGTATAATGGATTGAGCAAGAAGTTTTAAGGGCGGTGGCTGTCTTTTCCCTTGTGAGGTGAGGCCCATGGGAACATGGAATAATCTTCAGGAAGGTTTCACAGTCAATGAGCGTCTTCCAGACACTCTCGTTGATGTTGCTGTTTGGCACGTTTTTAATCGCGCTACTCAGCTATATCGACAAGCACCACAAATAAAAAAGCCGCCCTGCGTAACTTTTGTCGGTTACAGGGCGACAATGTAGTTTTGTAATCTAGGCCACCGCCTTTGAAGCGGCTTGCACGGGAAGTCCTGTTCTAGCGGCGCTTCCTTTTTCTGTCTACATTATAGCATGACTATAATGGACTTTCGACTATTTTTAATCAACTTTCTGCCAGTTTTTAGGGAACACGCGTTTGCCTTCTGCGCTACAATACAGGTAAAAGCTAACGGAAGTGATGAAATTGTTTACTGATGATGAACCGCATGGCGTGTTCTTCTTAATTGATAACAAGTCCTTTTATGCTAGTTGCGAGGCCGTTACCCGGGGACTTAACCCCTTAAAAGTCCCATTAGTGGTCCTTGGTGAAGCTGAAAATACCAATGGTGGACTCATTTTAGCCACGTCACCCGAAGCTAAGCGCTTATTTCATCTTAAAGCCAACGTCTCCCGTAAACGTGACTTACCCAATGACCCCAGGTTGTGGGTCGTGCCACCGCGCATGAACCTTTATATTCAACGTAATTTGCAGATCAATCAGGTCTTTCATCAATTTACTACTGAAAAAGAGGTTTGGCCGTATTCAATTGATGAAAGCATTCTTGATGTGACCCATACTTGGCGGCTGTTTGGCAATTCCGTTCGCGAAGTGGCACGCTTGATTCAAAAGACAGTTCGGCAAAAGCTAGGCTTGTATACCACCGTGGGAATTGGTGACAATCCGGTGCAAGCTAAATTAGCCTTAGACCTTTACGCTAAACATAATCATGAATTGATCGGTGAAATCCATTACAAAACTGTGCCGGATAAAATTTGGTCAATTACTGAATTAACGGACGTTTGGGGGATTGGCCCCCGTATGGCGAAACGTTTGAACCGCCTTCACATTCACAATATGTATGAGCTAGCCCATACCAACCCTTATTTACTCAAACAGCAGCTTGGCGTCATTGGTAGCCAGTTATTTGCTACGGCCTGGGGAATTGATCGCGCAAAAGTCACGGAACCAATTAAGGTTAAAGCAGCTAGCCTGGGTAATTCACAAGTGCTACCACGGGACTATTTTAACCAAGCCGAAATCGAAACGGTCATTAAAGAAATTGGGGAACAGGTGGCGGCGCGGCTTCGGCACCACCATAAACTAGCGGGGTGTCTATCGCTAAGAACCCGTCTAGTATCTTTTAAGAACTATCTTCAGGAAGGCCAATACAACCATTTGAAGACTGCTGTTAAGGGCATGTTCACAGTTTTTCCAAAGTCGCCGACATTTGTCTAGCCAACTCCATGAACGTTCAACGATCCATCGTTGCGGTAACACCGTGAACATATGCAACTCGTTGCGTTTAGCTACCGTCGTCTTAGCATTCAAAATGAGCTTCACCTGATCCGCAAAGTCATTGCCAGTGTAGCCACCATCAACCATGACATACTGAACCAGCTCTAAATTTTGGCTAGCCAAACTAAACATAGCCAATGCACCTGAACGATCTGATACATTAGCTCGTGTCACGAGAATGGCTTGTGGTAAACCATTAATATCAACCGCCATATGACGCTTAATCCCTGAAATCTTTTTGCCGCCATCGTAGCCACTATTTTTCGTTAAATCAGTGGTTTTAACACTTTGAGCATCAACAATCACAAACGACGTTCGGGCCGATCGGCCCTGTGCAAAACGATAGGAAGCGACAGTTTTTTTAAAAGCCTTTCTAATAGCGAATCAGCTGTCGGGTCTGGTTTATCTCGCCACATATCGTAATAGCGGTAGACGGTATGCCATTCCGGGAAATCGTGCGGTAATTCACGCCATTGACACCCTGTAGTAAGCGAGTAAAGGATGGCATTGAATACGTCATAAAGATCATAACGACGCGGTCTTGTATGCTTACGGAAGTTTTCTAAATCAGGTTGTATTAACGCAAATTGCGCTCGAGAAATATTGCTTGGATAATCTGGCATGACAAACTCCTCAGTCGGTTTTCCACAATTCTACCAGATTCAGCAGATACTAGACAGGTTCTAATTATTTTCGACACAATAGTTAAATACGAAAAACACCTTGATGATATTTTTGCCAACTGGCAACTCTTTTCATCAAGGTGTTTTTCGTAAGTTATTAATTTTTAGTGGTTGACGTGTTTGTCGTGAAGGTCACGTTAATGACTTTAGCGGGTAACTTGTTAACGGTTCGGGCAGGGTTGCCGACCACTGTGGTTTTATCGGCCACGTTATTCAGGACAATTGCCCCTGCGCCAACTTTACTAAAGGCGCCGATCGTAATGGTGCCAAGCAATTGGGCGTTGGCACCAATGAATGCACCCTTTTTTACATAGGGATGTCGCCGACCTTCAACGGCCCTCCTAGCACCCAGCGTCACGCCATGCAGGATAGTGACGTCATCTTCAATCACGGCAGTGGCACCGATCACAACGCCAATCCCGTGATCGATAAAAACGCGCTTACCGATTTTGGCTTCCGGCGAAATTGAAATCCCGGTTACTTTGGCGGCATGTTGACTTAGGAACCCGGCAATTGTATAAAGTCGATGAAAAGCCATAAAGTGAGCGATTCGGTACCAAAACAGGGCCCGAATCCCCGGGTAGGTTAAGAGAACTTCTAAAAGACTGTGGGCTGCCGGATCACGCTTGAGAATGGACCTTGCTGTCTGAAACATTTTTCTTGCTCCTCTTAAGCTCATTGAAGCCGCGTTCCAAATCGGCTAACAAATCCTTTTGATCTTCAACGCCGACTGAAAGGCGAATTAACTCGTCTTTGATTCCGTTTTTCAACCGAATGTCACGTGGAATTGAGCCGTGGGTCATCAAGGCCGGAATTTCGATCAAGCTTTCCAGTGCACCCAAACTCTCGGCCAATGTGATAACGTGCAGTTGTTCAACAAATTGTTTTGGATCCAGTCCGTCCTGTAATTCAAAGGAAATCATTGCGCCAAAGCCGTGCATTTGTTTTTTGGCGACTTCGTAATCAGGGTTGTTCGGATCGCCAGGGTAGTAAATTTTGCTGACAAGTGGCTGGTTTGATAGATAATTGAAGACGGCTTCGGCATTGGCCAAATGAGCACGCATTCGAAGAGACAACGTTTTAATCCCACGTTGCAATAGCCAACTTTCCTGAGGGGCCAAAATACCACCAATGGCATTTTGAAGGTAACCAATTTTTTCGGCCAATTGATCATCTTTAGTGACGACCAGCCCGGCAATGACGTCGCTGTGACCACCAAGATACTTGGAAGCACTGTGAAGAACAATATCCACTCCCTGTTCCAGCGGTCGCTGAACGTAAGGCGAGGAGAAAGTGTTGTCGATAATGCTTAAAATTTGGTGCGATTTGGCAATCTTGGCAACCGCTGCAATATCGGTTACTCGTAAAAGCGGGTTGGTTGGCGTTTCCAAGTAAATTGCTTTGGTATTTGGCGTAATCGCTTCTTCAACAGCGGCCAGGTCGCGGGTGTCAACCACGGTAAAGGTCATGCCAAAGCGTTTTAAAACGGCGTCAATCAATCGGAAGGTACCACCGTAGACATCATTGCCAATGACGAAATGGTCGCCGGCGGAGAACATTGAGAAGACTGTGTCGATTGCAGCTGAACCGGAAGCAAATGCAAACCCGGCTGTGCCGCCTTCCAACTCGGCAATTAGTTTTTCAACTGCTTCTCGAGTTGGGTTTCCAGAACGAGAATACTCATATTGATTTTCACCGATTTTTTGCTGATGAAAAGTTGATGCCATATAAATCGGCACCGAAACTGCTCCGGTTGCTTTATCTTCGCTAATACCACCATGAATTAATTTTGTATCAAATTCCATTTTAATAACCTCACTTTATTTTTAATCATAAATATTTTCACTCATGTAACGTTCACTGCTATCTGGAAAAATTGTGACAATGGTACTATTCTCGGGAAGTGCCTTGGCAACCTTTAAGCTGGCAGCCAAAGCAGCCCCGCTTGAACTGCCAATGAATAATCCCTGCTTCTTGGCAAGCTCCTTAACTTGATGAAAGGCGTCGGCATCGGCAATTGTTAACGTTTTGTCGATTTGAACATCTTTAAAAAATGGTGGGACAAATTCAACACCGATGCCTTCAGTCCGATGGGGATGGGCAGGCCCACCATTTAGAATTGAGCCTTCAGGTTCCACAACGATGGTTTGAGTCGCCGGATTCTGCTCCTTTAAGTAACGAGCGACGCCTGCAAATGTCCCACCACTGCCCGCACCGGCAACAAAGGCGTCAATTGGGTCATTGAGGTCGTCAAGCAACTCTGGTGCCAGAGTGTGATAATAAGTATCAGGGTTGGCCGGATTTTTGAATTGCATTGGAACGAAACTGTTAGGAGTTTGATCGTGAAGCGCTTCTGCTTTTTCAATGGCGCCCTTGATGCCCTGATCACTGGGGGTGTTGATTAATTTTGCCCCTAAGGCTTTCATCAATTGTTGTTTTTCAAAACTGAACTTTTCCGGTACGACCAGAATGGTTGGCAAATGGTGTTGTTGAGCGGCAAGGGCAACCCCAATTCCGGTATTGCCGGCAGTAGGTTCGATAATTGTTGTTACACCTTCAGTTACCTGACCACGATTAATCGCATCTTGAATCATGTATTGGCCCAGGCGGTCTTTGATGCTGCCTCCTGGATTAAACATCTCCAGTTTGGCGTAAATGTGACTGTGATTTGGAATGTTGATTTGCAGATCAATCAGTGGCGTATGACCGATCAGTTCTGAAATGGAATGAATAAGCATAAATAAGATCCTTTCTAATCATTTGGAGCAGTGTTTAGCTGGCGGGATGCTAGGGGAAATGGCCGCAATAGATAGAAAAAGGGCGCGAAATTCTGAAATCCAGAATTTTCGCGCCCTTAGTTCAACTCCAGCCAAGTGGACATTGAACTCTTTTTAGGTCATGATTTCCCAAAAAACGTCAATGCTAACAGGCCGAACATCGCCAAAAACGCGTTGTTCGACAGCAACAATTAATCGCATTAAACATTGATTGACTCATCATGACACCTCCGAAATTTTTATTGTGATTAATGTACACAATTTCGAGACATATGTCAATCATTTTTGAGCTAAAAAATAAAAAAGTCATGATAAATAGTTGAAATTTCTAGTAGCTTGAAAATATTTTTTCTCTGGTGTTATTTTCAAATTCTGTTTCGTGAATGTTTTAATTTGCTTTTGTTATATTAGTTATATTGTTGATAAGATTGAATGTCATCTTATTCAGATAAGAGCGAGACATACTGCAAGCAAGAACATTGCTATATGTTTTTAAATTTAAACTATGAGGATCATATTAACCTTATTGGAACAGAGGTTTCGAATTTAATGGTTAGCTCAATGTTAGTTTCCTATTTTTTAGTTGTTTATCTTTTTCAGCTTTATTCTATCCCAGCTATATTAAATTATGAAGCCTAAACGCCAAGCGGTTCGCGTATAATAAACTAATGAGTAATTTAAAGGTGGGGGAAGGAATGTTTTTATGTTGGAACTGTCGTTTGAAAAAGAAGTTGTTAAAACCTTAACGACTGGAAGCAATCAATGGGTGGAACGCAAAGACCTATATGGTGCGACGCCGGATCAATTATGGGCTAATTTTCGTGATAAATTAAATAACAATAATTATGCTAAATTGCAGGGACACCCTTTAACTGATACCGAATTTAATCAGGTTAAACGGGCGATTGAGGTCCGGACACCTTACGAAGCAGCTAAGTTACTAGCCGCCGAAAATGGCATTGGCAAAGTTGAAGTTGAACGTGATGATGCTAAGCTGGGCACGGTGACGCTCGAGTTGTTTTGGAAAGCGGACGTTGCTGGCGGTAAATCTAGTTATGAAGTGGTACGGCAAGCAGTGCGACCACGGTTAGCTGGTACTCAAGATGTCGATCCTGATCGCCGTTTTGACGTAACCCTATTGATTAATGGGTTACCCTTAATTCAATTGGAACTAAAAAAAGCCACGGTCGAACTTAACCAGGCTTTTAATCAAATTGAAAAATACGCGCAGGAAGGTAAATATACGGGAATTTACTCGCTGTTGCAAATGTTTGTGATTATGACGCCGGATAGTACGGCGTATTTTGCGAATGCCGAACCGGATCATTTCAATAAAGCCTTTTTGTTCAATTGGCGAACGCGGGATAATCACCCCGTGGAAAACGGCTTAGCGTTCACGCGCCAAGTCCTTAATATTCCCATGGCCCACAAAATGGTCAGTGAATATACAGTCATCGACCAAGAGCGGCAAAGCTTAATTCTCTTACGGCCTTACCAGATTTATGCGATTGAAGCCGTGATGCACCGGATTCATGACCATCAAGATGGCTTTGTTTGGCATACCACGGGTTCTGGTAAAACACTCACCTCATATAAAACCGCTAAATTAGCTGCGCAAGATCCCGGTGTCGATAAGGTCATCTTCTTAGTTGACCGGCGGGATTTAGACGAACAGACAACCAGCAACTTTAGTGCCTATGCTGCCAATGACGATATTGCCATTAACGAAGCCCAAAATACCGGTGATTTAATGCGTAAGTTGCAACAAAATGACGGTAAGGTCTTGGTCACCTCGATTCAAAAGCTCCATCGGGCGGTCAAAAAAACGCAAGCCCAGCTGGCAACCGGTAAGCAATCCCGCTTTAGTAAGACTTTAAAGCAACGGGTGATCTTCTTTGTTGACGAAGCCCACCGGTCGCAGTTTGGTAAGATGCAAAAGGAAATTCGAGCAGCGTTTATCAATAGTAACTGGTATGGTTACACTGGCACCCCCATTTTTAATGAAAATAAGAAACAGCTCAAAGGTGATCTAGCAGTTACGACGGAGGAGCTATTTGGTAAAGTCTGTCATGTTTATAACTTGCGAGACGCCTTAGAGGACCAAGCCGTGTTACCGTTTAACGTGGAACACGTAACGACGATTGGGAAAGACACGTTAATAACCCGGGCCCTCGAAAAAGAAACTCAGCGCGTCAAAGCGCGTCGTGATAAGCAAGGCCGCCTGCTGAGTACAGCTGATGAAGCAAAAATTCAAGCCAAGATTCAAGCGATGTCAGTCAAGGACTTGGAAGAAACGTATTTAACTCCGGCTGACTTTGAGACTGATGAACATATCCAACAAGTTGTTCAATATATTTTACAAAAAGGCCCACGTAAAACCAGCTTGGGGCATGGCAACTACAATGCGATTTTAACCACCAGCTCCATTGAAATGGCGCAACGCTATTATCAAGCCTTTAAAGCCGCGAAAAAGACTACTCACAATCAGCTAGATCCTGATTGGCCCCGAATTGCGATTACTTATTCATTAAGTGAAAACGAAGATCAGAGTGCGCAAAAACATGACCAAATGGCCACCATTTTAAAAGATTATAATCGGCAGTATCACACTAATTTTGATTTAGCCGATTTGAATCTCTACAACGAAGATGTCGCAAAACGGGCCGCCCGGCGTGAGGCGGTCTTTGCTCATTTGAAACCGGATCAGGAAATTAATCTAGTGATTGTGGTGCGGCGGTTATTAACGGGTTTTGATGCCCCTCGGCTAAACACGCTCTTTGTTGACCGCACCTTAGCTTATCAAGAACTCATTCAAGCCTACTCACGCACCAACCGGCTCCAAAACCGGGAATTAAAACAAGAAGGCCAAATTGTGACCTTTCGGGTGCCAGCAATCATGGAAGCGAATGAACGTGAAGCTTATAAGTTATATAGTGGCGAAGGCTCTTTTAATGTCATCATTCGTCCCACTTATCAGCAGGCCGTCTTAAAATTTCAAAAGGCCGTGGACGATTTAAAAACCATTGCCCCGACGCCGACGGCGGCCGATGACCTGAAAGGAACCACTGCCAAGGTGCAATTTGTGAAAGCATTTCGCCAAGTGAATCAGCAATTGAATTCCTTATCGATGTACAACGATTTCACTTGGGAAAACAGTGAAAAGGCCTTTGGTATCGCTCAGCCCGAAGTAGAATCCTATACGGGTAAATATCTGCGGATTAAAGCGGCGGTTACTAACCAAGAGCCTGAGAAAGTCCCCGAAGAATTAGCTGCCTTAGACTTTTCCCTAGCCGTTGGTTCAGTCGTCTTGGTGGATTATGATTATTTGACGCAATTAATTCAAGATTGGATTGATGAACAGCAACAGTACACGACACCTGAGCAAGCCCAAGCCCATATGACCGATTACCTGCAAAATAGTGCCAAAGTACAATCTAGTTTGAATAAATTAGCGGAAACGCAACCGCAACAGGCTCAATTAATTCGCGAAGCCATGCCCTATATTGAGCAAAAAATGCAACAGTCTCAGCAACAGAGTGACCAAAATCAAGCGCCAGTAGCGTTGAACGCTCGGGAGTTGGTGGCTGATTACGCCCAGAGACAATTGGTCAAAAAAACGTCGGTATTCGCCCACACGTGGGGCTTAGATCAAACAGCCCTATTGCGGGTGGCGCGTGAACACACCGTAGGTACTGATGAATGGCATCATGAACAAGAATTAACGCAGTCAGCGAATTTAGCAGCGGCCTTACAAGCTCAAACTGCCACTGGACCGAAGATTCCAGCTATTTTACCACTATACCGGATTAAGTCCCAGGCCGCTTGGCGACAGTTTATTGAACACGATTTAGCAATTTATCTACAAAAATAAGTGAGGTTAAACAATGTCAGAAAAAACAACTCAAGCTAGTCAACTTGAAAGCGCCCTATGGAATGCGGCCGATGTCTTACGCGGGAAAATGGACGCTTCTGAATATAAAAATTATTTATTGGGGTTAATTTTTTATCGGTTTCTATCTGAGAAAACCTTAACGACCTTTAGTGATTGGGCAGGCGAAACCGAAAATGTCACCCGGAAATATGCTCAGTATATGGATCCTCAGTTTGAATTGGAAGGCGTCTCGGTGCAGCCCAGTTTAGTGGAGTATTTGCAAAACACGCTCGGCTATTTAATTCAACCACAAGCGTTGTACACCACCCTGATTGGCAAGATTCAAGCCCATACTTTTGCGTTAGACGATTTATCTCAAGCACTTCATGATCTGGAACAGTCGACACAAAATCTATCTTCAGCGCAAGACTTTTCGGGCTTGTTTGCCGATGTGGATTTAAGTAGTAATAAATTAGGCAGTTCTTTACAACAACGGAACCAAACTATTAGTGATACTATGTTAGCTTTAAATGCGATTGATCTTATCCATCATCAAGGCGACGTCCTAGGTGACGCCTATGAATACTTAATCGCGCAATTTGCCAGTGATTCTGGTAAAAAAGCGGGTGAATTTTATACTCCGCGGCAGGTGTCCGACATTATTGCCCAGATTGTGACCTATCAGCGCAATGCAGGTGACAACCAAGTGCGGACTATCTATGATCCAGCAGTTGGTTCTGGTTCACTGCTATTAAATGTCGGACAGCACGTGCAAGACCCCAATTTAGTGAGTTATCACGGCCAAGAATTGAACACCACGACCTATAACCTGGCCCGTATGAACCTAATGTTACATGGAGTCTCGTATGACGATATGCATTTACGCAATGGTGACACGTTAAGTAAAGATTGGCCGGTTGACGAACCTTACTTATTTGATGCGGTCGTCATGAACCCGCCCTACTCGGCACACTGGGATAACAGTGATAAACGCTTGTCTGATCCCCGTTTCCGCGACTATGGCGTCTTACCACCTAAATCTAAAGCCGACTTTGCCTTTCTGCTACACGGCTTTTATCATTTGCAGGAGCACGGAACTATGGGCATTGTCTTACCCCATGGCGTGCTATTTCGGGGGGCTAAGGAAGGTAAGATTCGCCAAAAACTCCTGCTGGATAACCGGATTGATGCCATTATTGGGCTACCCGCTAATATTTTTCATTCCACCAGTATTCCAACGTTGATCATGATTTTAAAGAAACACAAAACCACTGACGACGTCTTATTTATTGATGCGTCCCGGGAATTTGAAAAGGACAAGAATCAAAATAAGCTAACGGCAGCGAATATTCAAAAAATTGTGACCACTTATCAAAACCGGCAAGATGTCGATAAATATGCCCATGTGGCCTCACCGGCAGAAATCAAAGAGAATGATTATAATTTAAATATTTCGCGCTACGTTGATACGTTTGAGCCGGAACCCGAGATTGATCTGAACCAAGTCAAAGCTGATCTAAAGCAACTGGATGAGGAAATCAGTCAGAATGAACAAGCCTTTAATGAATTAGCTAGCCAGTTAGTGACCACCCAGGTGAATGACCAGTCAAAACCGGAGGTCCACAATGAACGCTAAACAAGCTAAATATCCGCAATTAAGATTTAAAGGTTTCACTGACCCTTGGGAAAAGCGTAAGTTAGGGGAAATCTCTAAAACTACTATTGGTGAGTTTGTAATTAAAAATAAACAAGATTCAGATGCACCTTATCCGGTATATAACGGGGGAATATCATATACAGGATTTTATGATGAATTTAATAATGAAGGTGACAAAATCGTTATAAGTGCTCGTGGAGCTAATGCAGGTTTTGTTAATTATATAGATGGTAGATTTTGGGCTGGAAATAGTTGTTATTCTGTCGATATCTTGGATAGGAAAAAATTTTCAGTTGAATTTATGTATCAGTTTTTAAAGCGTAATCAACACTTGTTTACGGATTATCAGCAAGCTGCAAACATACCCTCAGTGTCTAAAAAAGACGTTGCAACATTTATAGTTCAATTTCCAACACAAAATGAGCAACGTGAGATCGCCTCATTTTTCAAACAGTTAGACAATCTCATCACTCTTCATCAGCGTAAGTTAGCTAAGCTTAAGGAACTTAAACAGGGCTATTTACAGAAATTGTTTCCCCAGAATGGTAGTAAGTTCCCGCAATTAAGATTTGCAGGGTTTGCTGACGCTTGGGAACAGCGTAAGTTAACTGAAATTGTGAACCGAGTGAATAAATCTTCAAATTCTGATGTTTTACCTAAAGTTGAGTTTGAGGATATTGTCTCAGGAGAAGGTCGCTTAAACAAAGATATTTCATCAAAACTTGATAGTCGAAAAGGCACGTTGTTTGAATCTGAAAATATTTTGTATGGGAAACTTCGTCCGTATTTGAAAAATTGGTTATTCCCTGATTTTGAAGGCGTTGCATTGGGTGATTTCTGGGTTTTTGAAGCTACTGATGTTAGCGTTCCGTCCTTTGATTATTACCTAATTCAATCAGATGATTATCAAAAAGTTGCAAACGATACTTCAGGTACAAAGATGCCGCGTTCTGATTGGAAAAACGTTTCTTCAACAGACTTTGCAATTCCAAGCAAGGATGAACAAAAACAAATCGGTACCTTCTTTAAACAGTTAGACAACACTATCACTACTCTTCATCAGCGTAAGCTTGAAAAACTTCAGGAACTCAAAAAAGGATATCTACAAAAGATGTTCTGCTGATCCTAAATTTGATTCAATTTAGGATCCTATGAAACCCCATACCTTAATTTTTATTGTGCTTGGTCAATACTCAATTCCCCTGTATAATGGACTAAGCAAGAAGTTTTAAGGGCGGTGGCTGTCTTTTCCCTTGCGAGGTGAGGCCCATGGGAACGTGGAATAATCTTCAGAAAGGTTTCACAGTCAATGAGCGTCTTTCAGACGCTCTCGTTGATGTTGCTGTTTGGCACGTTTTTAATCGCGCTACTCAGCTATATCGACAAGCACCACAAATAAAAAAGCCGCCCTGCGTAACTTTGGTAGGTTACAGGGCGAACTAGTGTCGTTTTAATATCTGCCACCGCCTTTGAAGCGGCTTGCATGGGAAGTCCTGTTTTCGGCGGGGCTTCCTTTTCTGTTTCTATTATAGCATGTCCTTTAAAAACTGGCTAACGTTTCATGCTTCGATCAGGTTTGGAATTGGATTGTTTAATTTCTGGATTCTGTTCAGCAAATGCTTGCAGTTGCTTTTGCGTTCGATCACTAATTTCTTGGTGCACAGCAGTTAACTGAATTTTAAATTGCGCTTTTTGTTGAGGATTAGTTGCTGACTGGGCTTGTTGTTGTAAGCCTTCACAGGACTGATTCAATGCCTTGGCTGACTGCTGTGTTAGTCCATGGTCGGGGGCTTGTAGTGCTTCTTGTAAACCTAATTGTTTGGTTAAGCCATCGCTAAGCTCAATCACCTTACTGCTCGCTTGCTGGATTTCACTTAAAACACTATGGATCACGGTCTCATCTTTGGCCTAGGTGCCCACATACCCAAGTAAGTAGTTCCCCCGTATCAACTCCAATATTTTGCATGGCGACATACGTGACGGCCTCGGCTCGCGTTTTTGGTAATTCCGCGGGCGATCTTTAAAGGCTTATTTTAACCCATGTAACTGACTATGCGCAGTACTCGTGACAGAACGTCTTTAATTTCAAGGCATTGTCAGGCTCATCGCCAATTTTTTTGCTTTTTAATGAAGCATCGTAAACATTACTATTAATATGCTGAACGGGCAATTTTTTCAGCGATTCATTAAAAGTCATCACTAAACAAGCAATTAACAAAACAATAAACAGAATAATCCGTACCCAATGGCACTTTTTTCTCCTATTTTGCATACTGATCTATTTTTTGGTCGAAACCCAGGCCGGTATTCAATCAGGTGACCGTCATCGTCGACAATTTTCACGAGTTGCAACTGCCAGGTATGATATTTGACCTTCAAACTTTCGACTTTATGCAAGCTCCATTCTCGCTTTCGTTTATCAACAGCACTAACTTCAATGGAATTTTTCTCATCTGCATTCCCATAGTACGTATTCTAATATGGACCCCTTAGTTGATGAAGCACTTAGTAGTCATCTTACAAGAAGAGCAGTTTGACTTCGTGTGCATGACAGCGTGTGTGTTCGTCACTTTGAGGTGCCCTTTTAGGCTAGGATTCGGTTGGCAATTTTTTAATGACTAATGGTTCCTTTATATTTAAAACGACTTTTCCATATTCATGTGACGTATTTTTGTGTGAAGACTGGTCATTAATCCATCTTGAGCAATCAGCATGATCCTTGCCTTGAAAGTATACTTTGCCCGATCGAAACCCCACAACTGCAAACCGAACTTGTGCACAGACGTAGTTTAACTTTTGAAGGATCGTTTTTGAAATACCCTCCTTAGTGTTTAGGAACCGTCGAATCGTACGATCACTGATACCGGTCAGTTTGACGAGCTCGGGAATCTTAAGGTGATTATTATACAGGTATTTTTGAACGACTTTACGTAGTGCATCGCGATTCATTTGCTCAATCTCCCTTCTGTTGAAATGAGCCATTATTGTAGTTAATCGTTACACCTGCTTGGGCGTTAAACACCCACACATTGTAGTGGAATCGATCAGGATGATCGATGGATTGGACCAAGACATGCGTGCCACGTGGTACCAATTCATTTCCAACGTACACTGGAATCGCCTGATACGCAACAGCGTCATCTCGATGTGAATTTAAGTAGTTCCTTGTCAAGGTTTCTGTGTAGGCCATGCCGCCGGGATCACGTTGATTATTTGTCCCGACATTTTGTGCGCGTGTCCCCAAAACAACGTTGTGTGCCCGCATATCGCCACCTAGTGACCAGGCTAACAGGTGGCTTTTATTATACAGATAACCACGGTACCCGTTCAGTTGCACCATTTTGTTATTGGGGCACCGGCCGAACCATTGTTGAAGGTTTTTGTTGTAAACACCATCTGCATACTCACCTGCTACCTTAGTGGTTTTGGGAAAGACTGGACGTTTACGGACGGCGCTTGAATGACTGTGCATCATACCATAAGTCACAATTGCTGAAACTGAGTGGGTTCGTCCTAGATCATCCAAACGGTCATAGTAGGTCTGAGCACGCGTCTTCTTCGCTTTTTGGGCAGCGGCCACGGTTTGCTTAAACCCATTTTCAAAAACCGGGACATTATGATTGATCGTTGTATAGTTTTGTGGGTATTTGGTCAGATCAAACGGCAAATTGGCCAGATCGCTGTTTGTTTGTGCAGCGTCCGTCGTGCTTGTTGACATGGATGTTGAGATGGCAGAGCTGGTACTGCTTGACTGGTTGGTCGTGGATTCTTGAGTAGAGACGCAGCCAGTGACGCTGATTGCCAGCACGGTACTCAAAACAAAAGCCAAGTTTGTTTTTAAATTCATATTGAAGTCCTTTCTGATTCATGGTGGTGGCCTTGCTGAGCAAATAACGCTCAGTAAGGCTTAGTTTGTGTCAAGGCGGCGCGCCCTTGGCCGACGCGCTCGCCCGGTTACGTCTTGTCGTTTCAGGGTAGGCAACCGGCAAGGTGAGATGGTTTCTATACTTCAACTGTATCACGTTGTCGGAATAGAAAACGTCTGTGCTCAAGGTAACTGTATAAAGCTTGTGGCGTACCGCCACGCGGGCACGCCCGCAAAAACCTTTCTACTGCCGTTTTTGCCTTGCTTTGATTTCGCATTCAACCAGCAACAAAGCCGCTAAGAAACAAGTTTCTAAGCGGCTCTAGCAGAAAAAACAAGGGCCGGCCAAAATTTTGCTCCGCCAAGTCCGCTACACAAATTTTTGTCACTCTCGCTGCACTCACCCTTGCATTTTCTGCCGTGGCTGGTGTGCCTGTTACATCAAAGGCGGCTTCAAAAAACCGCCAGTAGAAAGGGTGACAACCATGCCAAAATTACCATTTTACCTACCGATGATTGAAGACGATGAAGAGGGTGTTTTTGAAACTTGGCCAAACGGACAGCGACCATACGACAAATTGAGTGAAGGGTTACACTCGTACATTCAAGAAATTGCTGTTAAAAGTCAAACGACTAGCCAAATTGAGAGAGACCGATACGGCAATCAACGCCTAGCCTTTTATGCCAACGGTTGCGAAACACCTTATTACGTTACCGATGATTTCCTGCTTGCGCCTAATCAAACTCATGATGCAAAGAAGCTGTTAGTGACAGCACTGATGTTAGGTGATAGCAAGCTGACGGCGGTTGTATCTGACCAGTTACTAGCTCAACTTTCTCCGAAGATCCGCGCATTTGCTAAATATCAGCTCATCAATCAACCAGCACAACAATTTATGGACGAACACATCAGTATTCAATTCATCAAATAGGAGGAATAACTAATGAAAAAAGGAAAAATGTATCAGGTCAGCATTGACGAAATCGAACATCAACCACACTTCATCATGGTTTATGCCAGTGAAGACGCGAAGGACGAAGACCTACAGCGGCTCGCAACAAACTTTATTTTGAGCCAAAACCCAGAATTGCCAGAAAGTGCATTAGTCGATAGCGTCATTGTTGAGCCAGGTGACCCGAACGAGAAACCAGACGTTGTGGCCGAGGGACTGCATTTTCCTAAGAGCGTTTGGGGTGTCAAAATGGGCTTTCTGTACGCACAGGAGGTTCATCACGCTACCTACGATGATGATGAGTTTGATGAGGTGGCTTACGTTCGGGACGAAACACAGGCGAAACGATTTGACACCGAGGCCGCCGCAAAAGAATTTGCTAAATGGCTCAACCCAGCATGTGAAGTGGTCAGATTGAAGGCAGGTGATGACCATGACTGATAATGCCATCCTTTATTATTCCAAGCGTGTTCAGGGGAAAAAACGTGCCAACCTGTTGGATATGGCTTGTCCGTACTATAAATAGTACAAACAGGGAGTACCCTCTAAGAATGTTTCCCTAGCAGAGTCGTTAAAGACTGTCAGACTTCTACCGAAAGTCTAGTGATAGTCTTTTTTAGTATTGGTACGAACATTCTTTGTTCATGTATCCAGAATCATGATATGAGTTTACATATCGGCAACGAATAACCAAGTCGAAGAGTAGAAGCAATTCCATTCTACATTGTTAACTGATCAGACTTTTAAATGTTTTTATATTTGAGTAATCTAGGAAATTTATTTTTTAAATTATTTTCGAACTTTGAATGCACATCTGTATTAACAAAGATAGCTAGGCCATGTTTTGCCCGGGTGATACCAACATAAAATAAATATAGCATTATATCCGAACGAAGGTCTATTTTGTCATTTTCGCTATGATTAAAATCGATTTTATTCCAATTGAACTTCCAATAATTTCCAAAATCAATATTTAAAATTACGTTATTAAATTCTAAGCCCTTAGAAGAAAAGAATGTCATGCTTTGATCGTTAATATCGTCAAGAAGATTGTAAAGATCGACCACTTTTTTCAATTCAGAAAAGGTAAAAAGATTTAGCTTGTTCGTAAAATCATTATTAATTTCATTTGTAAACTGCAAACCTAATTCTTCGTAGCCTTCAACTGTTACTATTTGCTTTTCTTTTTCTTGATGAAGTAACTCTTTAATGGAATTAATATCGACATTTTGAACTGATTTTTTTGTAAACAAAGTAAGCAACGCACAAACGGAGCTATAGTCACTTCCAAACAACAGATTTCCATATTCAATTAATGCAGTGACATAGGGGCTCAATCGGTCTTTATGTAATACCTCTGACCAATCTGTATAGCCGTGTTTAGGTGTTGGTATCCAGCCATAAATCTTTGCAGCAATTGGCCCAAAACCAGCAGCACTAACTCTCATTCTATTTGTAGTTGATAAAATGACGGAACTCTCAAAATTCATTTGACGATTGATCAATGAAACTAGTTCCAGCGTAATTGAACCACTATGCAAAAAGACTTGTGGCATAGAACCAACGTTATTTTTTGGCTTTTGTTCTAATCCATCATAGCGTTCTCGCGTTTGGTTGTATAAATTAACTAGGTTAGCTTGTGACCGATAGTTATATGGCAGATTAAATGTCTTAATGCCATACTTTTGCTTCTCAGAAGCAATATTGATCGTTTTATCATTCAAATAAACTGTTTGAAATGGATCACCATATAGGCCAATTGTTAGTAACTTCGATAATTTTTTGAACAGCATATTCAAAAAATCCCCATTTGTGTCTTGATATTCATCAATTAATATATAATCAAAAGAGCCACTGATCATCTTTTTGAAATTCGGAATCCATTCTAGTGCTTCGATAAACAAGGATATTACGTCGTCGTGAGACAACCAAAGTTCGCCAGTACTAGGATTGAATTGTGGAATCCCAATTTCCCCATATTGAACTGTTTTTACGTCTTTCAATGTACAATTATGGCTTTTCTGAAGGCCTTCCGGTTTGAATTTTGAAAGCAAATCAATTGAATCAAGAATATGTTTAGACACAGTACCAATAACTTTCCAACAAAAAGAGTGTAATGTAGATGGTGTCACATTCAAATCAACCAATCTTCCAGATAGTTCATCAACAGCAGCGTTTGAAAAACTAAGAACGGCAATATTGCTATGATTGTTGTCATAAAGAAAGTGGATATCCTTAACCAACTGATGTGTCTTACCTGCGCCTGCAGCACCTCGAATTTCAAATATCCCATTTTCCATTGAAAGATAGTCGCTATTCTGCCATTGTTCAATTTTCAAGCCATTTCAGTCCTTCCATTAAATATTGTGGGATACGGTAATTTTCATTTGCAATTAGATCTAAGCTATCTAATGCAAAGTCAGCTTTACCTTGTGTCAATAGTTTCCCAGATATGTCATTAAGATCATATGGACTTTGAGTCTTGATTGTATCAACGTCATCTTTTAATAATTTGTTCGTTTTATACAAAGAGAAGTTTTCCTTGCTTGCAAATACGAGTGCACTTTCCAATGTTCGTGGCCAAAAATTAAACAATTTGCTATATCCTTGGGTAACAATCATAAAATTACTAGGTGCTTTTGGATCAGGAATGCCATCCGATGGAATAAGCACATGTTTTTTACATATGTAAGCGTCTTCACTGTTAAGGTAGCTCGTTAAACCTATTTGTTTCAGTTTGGAATCTCCCGTAGGATTGTCTAACAAATAAATCAAGTTCCCATTTGTAGTACGAACATGACAAGGGTCTTCAATCTTGAACGTTTTGTCAGAGCACTTGTAATCAATGTCAGTAATCAAAAGGACCTTATTAAATCTAAGATCGGCGATTGCGGGTTCTATTTTTTTAAATGCAGTGCCAACAGGAATAAAGGCAATTCTTTCGCCAAGTAGGGGGGCAACTTCCTTTCGAATGAGGGCCGTTAAAATTAATCTTTCTGCGTTCCCTTCATAAGCTATTAACTTATCAGCAAATAACATCTCTGCATTGTAGTTAATAATTAGCTTTTTTAGTTTGTTTCTAGATTCAGGATTGCCACTCCCAACTTTATCCCAATTTATAAAGTAGCTAAAATTCCCTTGCCGACGACCAATTACAATCTGAAAATTCATTTCAAATGCAGATATTGCTATTTCTGGGGAATGAGAGATGATTAGTAGTTGGTATGGTATTTGGCATTCTTCTGCCTGACGCTGAATAAAAGTGCGAATTTGTTGTACAAAAATATGTTGCAGTTGTGGATGTGTGAATGCTTCGGGTTCCTCAATTGCAAAAAAAACGGGATTATGTAATCG
This sequence comes from Lacticaseibacillus sp. YLM2-1, assembly GCF_056583465.1. Lineage (NCBI taxonomy): Bacteria > Bacillati > Bacillota > Bacilli > Lactobacillales > Lactobacillaceae > Lacticaseibacillus > Lacticaseibacillus sp. YLM2-1. The sequence continues at coordinate 34,576 of NZ_JBWOEE010000002.1, read as the reverse complement.
TAGCTTTTGCATTTTTGAAAATTGTGCAGATATTCTTGCGAGAATATTATAAATATTTTGATATCCTAATCCTTGTGCATTCAAGGGCAATTCAAATCCGATTAAATCCTTGAAGGTTTGAGAAATACGTACCTTAGGATTAGCTAACCATTCGTCAATAGTAAGAATAGCTTTAAGTGGATTTTTTGGATTTTGTGGATATGCAAATTTTTTCAGTTCGGTTTGAAATGGGTCAAGCTTCTTAGCAACATCTTGGTCTACTTGTTTTTGAACATTTGAAAATACTCTTGTTACTTCAGCATTATCTGATAATAAGTTGAATACTTGGGCCGAAAATTGGTTCGCAGTCACATTCTCACTATCAGTTTTGCCAGAATCAACAAAGCGAAACGCCTTGATGGTACATAATAACAGTTCTCCGGGTTTAAGATCATCAATATTTGATTTAGGAAGCGGCATGTATTTACTAAGTTTAGTATTTGCAGGTAATGGTGTTTGCCGATTCACTTTAAAGTCATCAACCGAGCCGATCGAGATTTCTTTTTTAAACAATTCAATAATCTCGTTAACATTTTTAACTTGTTTTAATTGTGCGTAGTTTTCTTGGGGGATTGTATATCGAATTAAAATCTTTGTGTTTCCGGAGTTAGAAATATTGCTCAACAAAGACCAGTAATCAAACCCTAGTTCCTCCCAATGGTACGTTATACTAAATTCTACACATTGATTAGAAAGTGTTTTATTAGGGTCGTCTTTATTTTTCATAATACTAATTAATAGTGCTAAATTAATATCCGAAATTTTTAATCCATAAGCAAACGACTGGAACGCATCCAACAAACTCGTCTTTCCTATATTATTTTTCCCCAGCAAAATTGTATCCTGCTGTAAGTCAATAGTGCTATCCTTAATTGCTCGGAAATTCTTTATGGAAATTTCAGATACTCTAATATTTGCCATTATATTCCTCCATCACGACGTGTCATAAATTGATCGCCAAGATATTAATTTGTTAATAGCGTTATTCTTTGAGAACGACAAAAAGTCCATTTGAGCCAAACGGTGAGCTTTAAATTAACACATGACAACTGGAAAATTTTTGAGTTAATAAGACTGTCCAACAGCAGAAGATGGCTCAACCAACATGCCATAATTAGTCTCTCTTTATTTTACAATAAACTAAGCTTATTGGTAATAATTGAAGCTGTATATAACGAGAGTTAGAAGTTGCGATTTGGATCCAGTAGCGACAGTGATCATGATAAAGTATGTATCTATTTTTTCACAGGGAATAGCCAGTAAAAGCAGTCTTTTATCCGAGTAGAAGCTTGAGATTGGTATCTTTCGCAACCGTCTGTAAAACGACCTTTCACGTAACGGAAAACGGTAAATTGGATTTTTCTTTTCAGCCTCAAAAAGTATTGGTGGTGCGATATTAAGATAATGATGCTTGCAAGTTTGCTGTCACCTCGAACCGAGTAAATAAAAACAAAGTAACAAAGTCGTGAAACAACCGTGTAACTGGACGACCAGGACTTGTCAGAAAATGATCTGTTGTTGTAAAAGCACCATAAGAAGTCGTATTCGTAAACGCCTAGATTGCATAATTAAAGTTACCACCCAGAAAATGTGAAAAAAGACCTGTCCGTTCTTGCTAAAATGGTGTTTGCATAACATACCATCTAGAGAGAAGGACAGGTCCCATGGCCATTATAACCTTAATTGAACGATCTCAGATAGAACTGATGCAACACCACACGATTCAATACATCGCCGCGACCTTAGGCCGCTCTCGTATTTCTATTAGGCATGAGCTTCACCGTTGCCCTGAAGGTGATTACTGCGCCATTATAGCTCAGGATCATGCCGATACTTGTCGGCATCGTTGTGGTCGGCACTCGATTTTAACGCCTAAGTTGAAGCGGATGGTAACTGAGAAGCTAAACCTAGGTTGGTCCCCTGAAATGGTCGGTTATGCCGTTCACTGTGCGCCACACACGATTTACCACTGGATTTATCAAAGACAAGTCGATTTTCAGCCAAGCCAACTCTTTGATCACGGTAAAGAGTTTTCCTGCGATCAGGCGCTTACAAAGCGCTATCGGATACCGGTTTACTTTTGCCACGCCTATCACCCGAATGAACGGGGCACAAATGAACGGTTCAATCGAGAACTTCGCTACTATTTCCCGAAGGGAACACAGTTTGATCAGGTTTCAGAGACCGATATTCAACAAGCCACAGCGCTTATCAATAACAAACCTAGAAAATGTCTCCGTTGGCAAACCCCAGTTCAAGCAGTGAGCAAGCCTCTTTCTAGGTGGTAACTTTATTATTGCAATCTAGGAACCAAATACAAGCAAGCAGAAGAAGCAGCATATGACCGATGCCGCTTCAGTTGGGAACGACAACGTCGAATTTATCTGTCAGAAATGCCACAAGCATGAGGAAATACCACGAGAGATTGTGATCATCCTTGATGGAAGTGACTTAGCGTATAGTCCTGATCAACTGCCTCAATTTGTGTGTGAAGATTGTGGTGGTGCCATGTCACCGGTGTATTACCGAAACGAACTTGGCTATGAATTTAGACTCGAAGACAAGTAAGTGGCAGTGGCCACTAACTAAAAAGACCTCAGGGCGGGTTTCCCTGAGGTTTTCTTATGTCCCAAAATGCTGATATGACAACATTTTTAGTTTATGCCACCTATTATTGACCAAATCCAAGCGTCTTTTGTTGACAAACCTGTACGTACAGGTAAAATAAGCTCTGTAAGTGAAATCGCTTTCTGGAGGGGGAAGAAATGCGTAAGTACGATGTCATTTATCAGGATCTGAAGGACAAGATCGAAGCAGAGATTTATGTAACGGGATCGTTGCTACCAAGTGAACGGACGTTGCAGGAAATGTACCGGGCATCGCGCGACACGGTACGAAAAGCATTGCAGCTGCTCAAAGACGACGGGTTTATCCAGTCGCAAAAAGGTAAAGGTTCAACGGTGATTAATCGGCAGGAATACGTTTTCCCCGTCTCAGGAGTTGTGAGTTATGCCGAACTGGCCAAACAATTTCACTTACAGACGCGAACCGTCATTTTGGCCAATCATTTTGCAACATTACCAGCCAAGTCGTTTAAGGATGTGGATCCGCACGTCACGACGAAGCAGATGCGGTTTTTGAAGCGGGTGCGGTATTTGAAAGGTGAGCCGGACATCATCGATATCGATTACCTTGATCCTAATGTGGTGCCGCCGATTCCGGAGTCGGCAGCCAAAGATTCGTTGTATGCCTATCTTGAAGGTCAGGTGGGGTTGACCATTGCCTATGCGACCAAGGAAATCACGGTGGAAACAGCTACCGAAGAAGATCGGTGTTACCTGAAGTTGCCCCAGGCCGCAGTGGTCGTCGTAGTTCGCAGTTGCAGCAGTCTGGTCGATACAACAAAGTTTCAGTACACGGAGTCGCGGCACCGAGCGGATCGGTTTAAGTTTCATGATTTTGCTCGGCGGATGCGGCCGTGAATGGTAGCAAACTCAGCCTGCAATTAATGGTTGAGATTAAGGAGGTGCGCGATGGGATTTCATAAAAAAGTCATTTATCAGCTGTATCCCAAGTCATTTTATGACAGCAATGGCGACGGGGTCGGTGACTTGCGTGGCATTATTGAAAAGATTGATTATCTTAAGTCATTGCATGTCGACATGATCTGGTTCAATCCATTTTTCGTGTCACCGCAATACGATAACGGCTATGATGTTGCCGATTATCGCAATATTGATCCGCGTTTCGGCACGATGGCGGATTTTGACGAATTGGCTAAGAAACTCAAAGAAGCTGGGATCGATATCATGTTGGACATGGTGTTGAATCATACCAGCACGGAACATGAATGGTTCCAGAAGGCGTTGGCTGGTGACAAGCATTATCAAGCCTATTATTATATTCGCCCGCCAAAGCCGGATGGCAGCTTGCCGACTAACTGGGAAAGCAAATTCGGCGGACCAGCGTGGGCACCGTTTGGCGACACCGGCAATTATTATCTGCATTTATATGAACGCCGCCAAGCTGATTTGGATTGGCACAATCCAGCAGTTCGGCAAGAAGCCGCAGCGATTATTAACTTTTGGCGTGCCAAGGGTGTCCACGGATTTCGGTTCGATGTGTTGAATGTGATTGGCAAGGCAGAAAAACTGGTCGATGCACCGCCAGAGGTTGCCAGCAAAACGCTATACACGGATACGCCGATTGTTCAGGACTATCTGAAGGAACTGGCGGCTAATAGCTTCGGCCAGGATCAAAACAGTGTCACGGTGGGCGAAATGAGTTCCACAACTGTTAAGAACTCAATCGCCTACACGAAACCGGAAAATCATGAATTATCCATGGTCTTTCAATTTCACCATTTGAAGACGGATTATAAGGACGGTGAAAAGTGGACGAAAGAACCGTATAACTTCAATGCGTTGCGGGACATTTTGCACACTTGGGGTCAACAGTTAGATCAAGGCGGCGGCTGGCAGGCGCTGTTCTGGAATAACCACGATCAGCCGCGGGCACTCAATCGTTTTGGCAACGTTGACAAGTATCGGGTTAAAAGTGCCGAAATGCTTGCTGCGGCGATTCACCTCAGTCGTGGCACCCCGTATATCTATATGGGTGAGGAAATCGGCATGACCGATCCGCACTACCATTCAATGGCTGATTATGTGGATATCGAAGCCAAGAATGCTTACAAGGCTTTGCTCAAGGAAGGTAAGTCGGAAAAAGCGGCGTTTGCCATCATTTTGGCGAAGGCCCGTGACAACAGTCGGACGCCGATGCAGTGGGATGATTCGGCTAATGCCGGCTTTACCACCGGTACACCTTGGCTGCGACCGACGAATCAAAAAGAAATCAACGTCAAAGATGAGTTAGCGCATGGCGAAATTTTCCAATTTTATCAAAAGTTGATTGCGTTGCGAAAACAATATGACGTGATCAGTGACGGCAGTTATGAACCGTTTGGAATCGATATTGACCGCTTGTATGCGTACGAACGGGTTGCTGGTGAGGATCATTTGTTGGTCCTGAATAACTTCAGTGACAAGGCGATCACAGTACCGCTGCCAAATCGATTCCAATCCGCAAAAGTGCTTATTACCAACGAATCAGGATTAATACAAACTGCAACGATGACATTGCCGCCGTACGCGACGATTGCATTGTTGACATCGGAAGAGAATTAAGGAGGAACCAAAAATGGCTGATGAAAAGAAGCTACACATTTTGGCGCCTGTTTCAGGGCTTGCCATGGCGATTACAGACGTCTCCGATCCGGTCTTTTCACAGAAAATGATGGGTGATGGCTTTGGCATTGAACCATCAGATAGTCAGATTGCTGCGCCGATTGACGGACGCATCATGATGATTGCCGATACCAAGCATGCAATCGGGATCAAAGCCGATGATGGGGCCGAGTTGTTGATCCACTTGGGTATTGATACGGTTGAATTGAAAGGCGCACCGTTTGAAATCGACACCGCGATGGATGCCAAAGTCAAAGCCGGCGACGTGATTGGTTCCATGGATTTGGATGCGATCAAGAAAGCCGGCAAAAAGACTACGGTCATTGTTGCGATTACCAATACCAATGATGTGGTTGATCATCTTGATGTCACCCCGGGCGAAGTTAAGGTTGGTGAAGAAGTTGCCGTGATGACACCTAAGGCAGCTGCGGCTACATCAACAGCCGTGGCGACGCCGAATAAGAAAGAAAGCAAATATGCGGCGACTGCCCGCCAGATTATTGCCGATGTCGGCGGGGCGCAGAACGTCAATAGTTTAATTCACTGTATCACCCGGTTGCGGTTTTATCTGAAAGATGAACAAAAGCCGGACGATGACACAGTGCGCAACATTCCGGGCGTCATTGATGTTGCCCGGGCAAATGGTCAGTATCAGGTGGTCATTGGGCAAGCCGTCACTGACGTTTATGATGAAGTCATTAAACAGTTAGGCCCCGGCTACTCTAATGCTGAAGGTACTGCGGAAGCCATTAAAGAAACCCAAGCAGAGGCTAAAGATACCAGCTTCTGGGGCACAATCAAACGTTGGACCCAGGCGTTGATCGGGACGATAACCGGATCCATGATTCCGGTTATCGGACTGTTGGCCGCCAGTGGGATGCTCAAAGGTGTTCTCAACATTATGACCACCTGGTTCCATCTTTCAACGACGGATCCGACATACGTGATTATTAATGCGATGGGCGATGCAGCTTTTTACTTCCTACCTGTGATCGTTGGTTTCACGGCCGCGCAAAAACTTGGCTCGGATCCGGTTATCGTTGGCATTATCGGTGCGTTCCTGATTTATCCATCAATTGCTAAGATTGCAACGGCTGGTAAAGTTAGTGGTACGTTACTGGGCATGGGGGTCAATGCCAGTTTCTTCGGCTTACCTGTCCACATTGCGAATTACACGTATTCGATTTTCCCGATGATTTTTGCGGCATGGATGGCAGCCAAGCTTGAACCGTGGATCAAGAGCTGGATGCCACTGGTTCTGCGGATGATTTTCACGCCGCTGGTTGAAATCTTCTTAGTCGGCATGACGGTTGTCTTGGTTGTCGGGCCACTGATCACGGTGCTGTCTGGTGCGATCACATCCGGGATTCAGGCATTGCTCAGCTTGACGCCTATGATTTCCGACGCCATTATTGCCGGTCTGTATCAGGTTCTGGTTATCTTCGGATTGCACTGGGCGGTTATCCCGATTATTACCGCACAATTGTCTTCGGCACACCCAGAGTCCGTGCTTAACGGCATCGTCTCCATTTCCATGATTGCCCAAGGTGCCGGCGCGTTGGCTGTCTGGGTTAAGACTAAGCACAACCCAGCACTGAAAGGTTTGTCTATTTCCGCGTTCATCAGCGCATGCTGCGGCATCACCGAACCTGCGATGTATGGTGTTAACTTGAAGTATGGCCGGGTCTTTGTCTTTGCTAGTATCGGTGCCGCAATCGGTGGCGTTGTCAATGGCCTGTTAGGTGTTTCGATGTACGGATTCACTGGCAGCTTCATCGGTTTTCCATCATTTGCTGCTCCGGGTTGGGCACACAATCCAGGCAACTTTGCCGGATTCTGGATTGCTTCGGTTGTGACCTTGGTTGCCGCCTTTCTCTTGGTTTACTTCTTCGGTTATAAAGATGCCGATGCCAATGCGGCTAAGGCAGCACCTAAGAAGAAGCGCTTAGGTAAGACAGTTGAATAATGAGTTAAGGCTTCACTGAAAAGTGGTTCGAAATGACAATCGTATCATTTTTGCAAAGAATCAAAGTCTAGAAGTCTAGTAGTAAACACCGATGTCGTTGGGCATCGGTGTTTTTGCTTGGCAAAAAAGCGGGGACGATCATGATCGGAGAAACGCCACAAAAAATTGTGCCGATTTCGATAAAAATAACTTGCAGTCACCGCAGAATTGATGCTTTCATTCAAATTCTCAAATCATTAGCCGATGTTGGTTACACACTAACGCCAAACTTCTATAAGTTTGAGGAATATGGTGTTCCACAGGCTCGGCATCGTATATTAATTGTTGGTATTCGCAATGATCTGGCTAGTCAAGGCATTAAATTTCACGTACCTGCCCCGACCACACCCAATCCAGATGACTATGTTACCGCTGGCGAGGCTCTAACTAATCCACCGATTCCAGCAGACACGTTTAATAACGAATTAACACGTCACAAGGCTTCGACTATTAAGATGTTGTCCTATATTCCAGAAGGTGGTAATGCTTGGTCGCACCAAATTCCTGAAAGTCTGCGTCTAAACGTCAAGGGTGATCGGCTTTCAAATATCTATAAGCGCCTAGACCGTAATAAGCCGTCATATACCGTTACCGGATCTGGAGGCGGTGGTACCCATATGTATCACTGGAAGGAAAGCCGAGCACTAACCAACCGTGAACGTGCACGACTGCAAACTTTTCCTGATAACTACCACTTCATTGGTGGGAAAGAATCTGTGCGTAAACAAATTGGTATGGCAATTCCGCCTGCTGGTATGCGCCATATCCTTATGGCAGCTCAAAACTTTTGCAGGTGAGGAATATGACTACATTTCACCGACGCCACGTCTACAACCGAATGTTCTATTCAGGGCATCCGGATCTGAAGTGGCAACGCTGGTTAAGCTTTAGCCGGCTCTGGTGCAAATGATCTGACAGATGACCATTTAACACGCAATTTATACAGTGCTGAAGGTTATGTAGCTATCAGTGTTTCTAATTCGTACGCGACTGAGAACCCGAGGGACCGTAACGATTAGGTTATGTTTCGTATTGCGTGAATAGTTTCCAAACCGTTCAGCGTTGCACTAGAGGTTCGGATACTATAAAAGCTTGCGTATTAGACACGATGTCACTTAATGAATCAATGGTCCTGCTCAATCAGATTGTTTAAATATTTGTAGCACCGGTGTGCCGATTTGTTCAAATAGGCTTGCGTATTAGGTGCTTCACGCTTCTAGCTTGCCCTTATGTTGATTGGAAAGTCACTTCGTCAAGGTACAGCACAACGTTATAAGTGCTTCGGAATGGCTACCACGGTAGCTTTATCCCGATTATGCACGAACATATTCTTGTCTTCATTAAGCGTTCTATCTGGCAACTGGATATTAAGTATACAAAGACTTTTACCCGTGATTTGAGACAATTACAGCAAGTTACTTGGCGCGACTTGGTACGCGCCGCGGTTGAACAGCACGGCGGGCAGGCGTCACTTCAAGATTTGTATCAAACCCTCGATGGGGCTAAAAAGCGGTCAACAACGTTCACTGGCGCGAACAAATACGGGCAGTGGTACAGCGCTATCCCGAATTTGAACGTATTCAAAGTGGCGTTTACGCGGTTGCATAGCCCTAAAAACCTCAAAACGAAAAAACCGCCTACTGACGATACAGCAGACGGCGTAGCACTTAGCCACTCACAAGTTAAGTGTACCGTATCTTGATAAGAATGCAACCAACCCAATAAGCACAGCGGATAATCCCTATCAGCCTTGTTAGATAGGGTTTTTTCGTGCTATAATATAGATACAAACAGGGAGCACCCCCATAAGAGTGCTCCCCTAGCAGAGCCGTTAAAGACGGCTGGCATTTCAACTTACAATCAAAAGATCGTCAGCCTTCAGCCACGAAGTTTAATGACGGTCTTTTTGATTGTCTTGCATTGCTTTTACAAGGGTCACAAAGGTGTTCACAAGTGACAGTACGAAACTGCCAAATGCTAGCATCAGCGTGATTGCCTCAGCAACGGACAAACAGGTACCTCCCTTCACTTAGATTTTGGACGTCTTTCATAGGCGACCACCTCTTTGTGATTGGATTTGCCAACCGTCATTAACTTTTCTGCTAAAAATAGTATACCATAAAAATAGCTGTATTCCTAGAGCCACAAGGGATATAGCCTTTTTTAGTCCGCGGGTCTGCGAGCTTTTTGGCTCAACGGTTTTCGGCCAAGGCCGAGGAGCGTGGGGCGCCTGCCCCGCCCACGCGCTCCAGGCAACGTACTACGTCGTCTCATATAACCAATCAAGTTTCTGTTAGGTAACGGACGAGGAAAACCACCTCGTCTCGTTACGTCGAGATAAGGACGCCAAAAAGCTCGCAGACCCGGTAATAGAAAACTATCGCTCCAACGCTTGATCATGATGCTTAGGTGCAATTCTAAGATTGGCCGTCACCGCCCTTTCTTTTGCTGCTGCTATTTTTTGATCCAAGGTCAAACCCTTGCTCTTTGAACGCTCATGGATTTGTAGTCGATCATTCCAATCCTTTGGAACGTCTCGTACAACTTGAAAATCACCTTTTTGGTAACGCTGCGCAACCTCTGTGATTCGGGTGATCAGGTTGTTGCGATTTGCTATTGTCAGATCCGGTGCCTGCTGCTTGAAGTAGGCTTGCCAGTCAAGGCCGTTAGGTTGCAGATAAGGCTTTAATTGTTTAGCAAATTCAGGTAAGTCCGCGAAAGAACCTTTGGTAAGGGCATCCTGATAATGGTAGCCGTTTGCCATACCGTGACCGGGCTGTAAATTGACAACGACTTTCAGATACGCCATTAAAGCGACGGTAGGAATGGCCGCCTGCTTAGCGGCACTGACAACTGGCGCTAGACACTCGTGTGGAATTGCTTGGTCAGCTGGGATTAGACTCGTATACGGCACACTCGCTAAAGCATGTTCAGCCCGCATCTGGTCATAAAAGACATGACCACTCGGGTCATTGTCGACCCCAAAAGCAATCTCTGAAGGCGCACGACCAGTTTTCTCGCAGAAATAGATCAGCCCTTGTTTGACCGTATTTGGCTTCAAGCCGTCCATCGACATTAACGTAACGTGATTCAAGCCCCGATGCAGTGACCAATAACTCAGGGCATCAATCGGCGCCTCAAACATTAAAAGTCGTTCAGGCTTGCCTAGTGACAAATTGAAGCCAAAGTTTTCTTGTGAGTTTTTAGCTATCTGCTTAAATGTACCGCGCTTACCCAAATGCTCATGGTCAATTCTCGTACCTTGTACCGTTGCCCCAACGATTTTGTCTTTCCTTGACCAGACAAAGATAGCATTGCCATGTTCGTCTTGTTGGATAAAGCCTTTGCGATGCAGTAAGTCCACAATCTGTGGATCAAGATTCCGAACCGTCGTTAGATACTTAGTGGCCTGCTCAAAGTTAGGGCTATTCTTAAAGCTGTATTGAAACGGCTCACGAACCTTATGCGTGGTTGTTTCAACTCTTTCTAAAGCCGCGTGATTCAGATACGCAACTGCCTCGCGAAAACTGCTGATGCCTAAATAATGCTGCACAAAATCTAATGCACCGCCACCAACATCACGACTATTCCAACGGAAGAGATTCTTCTTGTCATTAATGACTAATGAGTCATGTTCGACCCCACGCCAATAGCCATTGGACTGTTGCACTAGGGCAATGCCATTCGCTTCGGCAATCGCCACAATGGCAACGTGATTCGCGTGGTCAATCGTTGCTTTACTGAGTCGTTTCTGTTTGTTTGTGACCATCTCGGTTAACTCCTTTCTGCATCAAAAAAGGACGCCTAGGCGTCCTATCGTTCAATATCATGATGATGTTGCTGTTCTTGCTCTTCCTGGGACGGTTCACCTTGTAAATTGTTCATTAATTCAGCAATGTCCTCCCACTTGTTGACCATGATGGTTTGCTGCTTGAGACTTTGTTCTAATGACCGTAGGGTTTTTTCTTGGTCTGTGATGACACTCGCCATTTCTTCGTTAGTCAGTAGTGGGTTAAAGTCTTGGTTTTGCAAATGTAGCACGGCGGTTTGATACATATTAATTTCATGTTGGTACTTCCTAGTGAGCCGGTGTTGCTCATTTGGTGAAACGTCCTCTAATTTGTCAATAATTGGTTGATATTGGTTGCGGGTAAAGATGAACTTTGCTAAGTCGTTGTAGGTGGTAATCTTATCGTGAAGCATTTCAATTTTCTGCTGCACGTCATGGAGCTGCGCTTTGACCGTTGTTACCTGCCGGCCTAATGACTGACGGTCAGTGATATGGTTGGCTCTCAATTCACCAAGCGTGGTTGACAAGCGCTTCACGTCAGCTTGCTGAGCTTGCATATATTGACGTTGTCGGTTTGCTATTAACCAACGTCCTAACATCGGCTGCGTTGACTTTAATGCGGGTTTCAACGCGGCTCCTGTCAAACTAACTGACTTTGGTTCTGGATCGTTCAACGTAGCAAAGGGCGTTGCATTGTAGTGCCAGTGATTGCCAATTTGCACTGTGTACTGTTGATGCAACCGGTCATAATTTACGGCGTCATTAGGGATAAAGACCCGTTCATAACCGGCATCAGGTAGCGTAATCGTTAGTCCCTTGTCAGAGTGACCAAAGACAGCTTGAGGAGGAACTTTTACCAGTTCAGGATTCAATCCTTGATCAAGATCAATCGCGTGTATCAATGCTTCACCACGGATTGAAACAGCGCGTGGCCGTTTTCCTGATTGATCCGTTAATGTGTAGTAATAATTGGCTTGTAGCGCAACTTGCAAATGATCAGAATCACCGCGCAATTCGTAACGATTCAAGTGAACTGTTAGCTGTCCTTCATTAGGCACTTCTAGTTGAACCAAAGCCCCCTTTTCATCAACACTTAGCACCTGATCCTCAGACAAGTCCATTAAGGTTTCGGTGTTGGTCATCTTCGACTTGGTTTGTTCCTGATACTCGGCTAAAATATCAGGAGCTGCCACCTTTGCTTTGAAAGCATTGGGGTCATGCCAATGCTCATTCATATAGTTTAGTTGGTAGGCAGGGGGTAGAAGTTCCGCGGGCACTTTAGTACCATCATGAAATGTGAATTGATAGCTACCATTGCGCTGCCGTTTGAGGGTAACATCATGTTCCTGTTGCAGCATGAAAGTTAAATCATCAAGGCTGTCACACATACCATAGACATCATCAATTAAGGTCATCAATCGTTGTTGATTGTTAGCATTTTCAGCAGTGGTTGTTTTAATACCTGCGGACGTGTAGGAACCAACATCAGATAGGCTTTTGTCGCGAATATTGCGCTGCTGGTCAGGCAACCGATACCCCCTATCTTGACCACGCTTCGTTGTCGTGATTTCTAGCTGGTTACATAGCTGATCAAACATTTCCGGTGATGTTGCACGAGACGCAACAAAACGCAGTCGGCGACGCAACTCCGCGCGGAATGATTGGTGAACATCCTTCTGGTGAACAAAGCCATTTTTGTCGAGTTGTTCTTCCCGTTTTAAGGACACGGACAACCCATGTTCAGCGGTCAAGCGATTACTGATCTCTTTGATCCGATTAGCCGTGATGTAAGGTTGGCTTCGGAACTTTTTTAAAGTCGTCATGGAGTAAGCGTTAAAAATGATGTGATTGTGGATATGATCCTTGTCAACGTGAGTCGCAATGACGAACTGATAGTCATCGCCGATTAATTCGCGCATGAGTTGTAGACCGATCTCGTGAGCCTCCTCCGGGGTGACATGATCGTCTGGTGAGAAAGACTGAATCAAATGGTAACTTTTGGCTTTTTTTAGCAAGTGTTGGCCGTCAACTTGACGACCGCCAACACGCTCAAAGTTGCCATTGTAGCGATGTGACATATCAGCTAACATTTCAAATTCAAACGATGCTGTTGGAGTGTCACAATGGACACCTTCAACTAACTCACCGTTTCGAGTTTTGAGCGGGTCGATAATGTATTTGATTGCGTCCTTCGTTGAACGGTTAATTGCGTGTATTTTCGTGATTGCCATTTAAGACCACCTGCTCATAACGATGAACAACGTCAAGACGATGTAGCAAGAGATTATTCACAGCCAAAAACAAATCGTAGACTTCACTTTTAACCACATTCATTTGTTCCTGGGTAAGTGATTCACTCTCGTTAGCTACGTGTGCCAATTGGTTCAAGTTATTTCCAATTCGAGCCATCTGTTCTATTAATTGTTTAGTGTCTGTGAAGTCGATATGAATAATCTGACTAGCTAAAAGAGATTGAATTGAAAAACTGTTGAATCGAGGATTACCAGCCATTGCCATACGCAATCTGAGAGCTTGTTCCTCGCGCAGGTTAAGCCTCGTGTGCTTTTGAATAGTTCGTTCCCTTTGCTCATTGTCTTCTGCCATCATGAAAAGCCCTTTCTAGTTATGTTATGGAAGTTCACATTAAGTCGAACATTGAAATACAGGCCCTTCTGCCATTTTTCTCAAAGTAGCATTCCGGGTGTTTTTCTACTGTCGCGAGATTTGCAAGAGGGTACCCTTTTGCAGAAAATTGACGATTAATCAGCTCCGCTGATAGTCAATTTTGTTTTGGGGGCACGCCCCCAATCCCCCGTTATTTTGAAGGGGTCTGCGACACCCTCCAAAATCAAAGTTCAAACCCTTCTAAGTTCTCATTTTGGCTCAGCCATTTCTGATAATCCTCGACCGAAAGGTCGCGTAATTTTCGGATCGTTTCGTCGTAACATTCGAGGGTAAATTCTTTCTCAATTGGATCTGTGATACCTGTCAGGTCATTAGAAATATCATCACGTACTGCTTTAACCTTTTGTAGAATTGCCGGCGGTGTATCTTCGCTCACAGACTTGCGATGAAGTAAGATAATGTCACGATCAAATTCGTTCATTTCGTCAATGGTTTTCATGTTGGTAATTCCTTTCTTGGGTGATCAAGGGCTGGAGAAAAGCAAGGGCTGGAGTGTCCTCTTGAGTGAGAGTATTCAACAAATGAGTTAGCGGGTTTTCTCCTGCGTTGCTTGCACCAGCCCTTGCTCTTTTTTTGCGATGTTTTCCGTTGTCGCAATGGTTTTAGCGCGTTCTATTTTTTGATCAAGCGTCAACGGTTTCTCACGAATCTTTTCAAGGTTTTGATCAACGGTTTTATTGAATTTTTCGGCAGTGGATTGGATACGCGTTAAGCTTTTGGAGAGCTGGGAAAGATCCTTATCTTTCGACCAAACAGCAAGGTAAGGGAACGTATAATCACTCGTGTCAATTCCCAGATGTTGGCAAACGATAAACGCGGTACTTTCAGCTTCCAATTCCATGGTTGAACGATCCAACTTTAACTTCGGATCACAGTGTAATTCACTGTGCGCGAGTTCATGAATCAGCGTCTTAATGGTTTGCTTCTCGCTCATACCGGAACGCAATTGGATTTCTTTTTTGAGTGGGCGAGTAACACCCTTGGTTTCGCTGCTCGGCATCTCATGGCTAAAGCCCACATGAAAGTCAGTTGCTTGAACAAGTTTGCTATAAATAGTGGCATAATTTGGTACTTCACCAGTCAGCTCATGTGTGAACATTTTGATAGGCTCACCACTGGTCTGAGAGTAATCAAAGACAGCTGCAGGTCGGCAGAATACTTTGCTCTCTTTTACGCGTTTAATGGTGCCATCAGGTTGCCGAACTCTCTTTTCGTACTTGTGTTCGCCACCCGCCAATATCCTGATACCTTTTTCGTGTTGATTAACTTGTCGATGGTACTGATTTTTCCATGTGTGATACCCCGCAACAAAAGTGGCATGTGGGTTCTGTAAATAGATGAGTAACTGGTTTCTGACACTGTATTGATGAAACCCGCTGATGAACTTTAAATACTCTCGATATTCGTCAGTAGAGAAGACTTTTTTGGCGCCATCTTGCGCCAACGCCAGTAACTCTTTGGTACTCTTTGGTGGTTGCTTTTCTTGGCTTGATGTTGGCATCTTTATCACGCTTTCCTTTACGAATTTGGGTTGTTACTTTCTCCTAATGTGTTCAGGGCATGTTCAAATGTTTTAACGGTTTGCTTAGCTTGCTGACGCTTGTCTGCAGGTTGTTTCGGATCGCTTGCAATCTTGTTAAAAGCATCAATACCAGCCGCATACTTTTTCCCGACTTCAATCGCTTGACTAATGGTTGAGTCCTTTAGTTTGTCGTTGATTTTTTGAGCTTTATCGAAGTCCCTTTGTCGCACATACCCCAGCGCAATCACCTCTGATAGCGTTTTGCTCTTGAGCTGCTCGTTAATTAGTACGGCGGCATCAAATTGCTTAGTGTGAACATAGGCAATGGCGAGT
This sequence comes from Lacticaseibacillus sp. YLM2-1, assembly GCF_056583465.1. Taxonomy (NCBI): domain Bacteria; kingdom Bacillati; phylum Bacillota; class Bacilli; order Lactobacillales; family Lactobacillaceae; genus Lacticaseibacillus; species Lacticaseibacillus sp. YLM2-1. The sequence goes on along the minus strand of NZ_JBWOEE010000002.1, from coordinate 18,956 downwards.
TTGCCTTGGCGCTCCTGAGATAGCGTCACACGATTACTCATCGCGATGACTTTTGGATAATCGTGTTGCAGGTAAGCAAGATCAAACAGTGTCTCAGCTTTTGGGTAGACACGTTGAAACTTAGCGAGTTGCTTCACGTTACTTTGATCTGTAAGGGTTTTACGCACATCGTCCCGTCGATTCGGATATAGCTTACCGGCTTGAAGGTAGTCCCCCTTCTTAATCAGGGAGGTGTAGCTTGGGGGTGCGTTGTACGCATCAACGACTAGTTTTGTTCCAAACAAAAAGCCGCCTGCTATTATCAGCAAAGCGGCAATTGTTATCAGGTGTTTGAGAAACGATCGACTAACCCTTGGTAATGAAATTGAAGGTAATTTGATAGCATTTTGTTTCGGTTTTTTGGCAGTAGTTCTACGTGATCGATTGCTTATCCTTTTTGGCGTTGTATCAGCCGCCAACGAGTCGGTAAGAACTGGTTCAGATGCAGGTTCGGATGCAGAATCCGGCTCAGTTTCATTCGCTACTGAAACGCCTGTTGCTGGTGGTGAAGTTACCTCTTGCCGTTGAGAAATTAAGTCTGTGATCAGATCCTCAATTTTTCCTTCAATCGGTAGCTTAATCTTGACGGAAAAGGCAACTTGGTCACGGTGATAGGCCGTGATTTGGCAGCTACCATGTTGCGCTAAATCAAACAGGTGATCACTAGCCGCCTGCAACTGTGCTAGCCCATCATCAAACGGTTGCGGGTCGGTAGCTAACGCGATCCCCTCTTGATTGGTAATCTTGATGGTGTCAGTCTCTTTATCTTTTTTCCGACCCACATCAGTCCCTCCCTTCCATGCCTCTTGTACGATCATTAATGAAACCCAGGGGCTTCATCATGGCTTTCTTTTTTAAGTAGCTTCGCAATGTCGTCATAAGTTAGATGGCTCTCAGATAACAATGCGTCAACCTTATCGGCTTTTAAGACTTTGAGATCACGCCTAGCGGCCGTCAGTTGTTGCTGCACCTTTTTTTGCTGCTCTTCTAGTTCTTTGATCCGGTTCTCTTTACTCTTGATTCGCTTTTCCAGACTCGTACTTGCCATTATTGATTGCTCCTTTATTAGTCATGACTTGCCTGTGATTGATTGAGACGATATAGCGTGCACCCAATTATCCTTTGCTGCTTCATCGGCAAGCGCAGCACTAAATCGTTTTTTATTCTGTTGCCGTCGCTGGTGATAGTGTATGCTACCCGTGCCATTGCAATTGTTTCGGAACCTGCTTGTGTATAAGTAACCTCGCGATGCTGGTACGTCACCTTATAAGACAGATCCGGACCAACACCCGCTTTACCAATATTAGCCGGTGGTACGATTTGATCTGCTATTGCTTTGGTCGATAGCTTCTCAAGTTGATCGTGTCGTTTTTGTTGATCCGCACGATATCCAACAACTAAATCCGCAAAAACAAGGACTCTTTTATCTACCTTTTTTGATTCACCGCCTGTTATTGCGTTCAGATGCGTTTTTGTTTCTTGTGAGACGCTTTGACTGTCCGACCAACAATACCAGCCTACGACCATCAAAGCCGTCATTAGCACGGCATACAGCGGTAATAGCCAGTGGCGCCATCTGTGTCCTTCCATCGTCTTCCTCCTTTTACCGTGGGTGAATATAGGTGTAAGCTCCCACGTTTCCTAACGTTTGCAAATTTGGCCCTGGTTGCTGCTTGAAGCCCGTTCCTCCCTGAGAGATGGTAATTGTCCCTTTATCCAAATCAACTGATTCTACATACGCCACATGCCCGTATACCGGGTCTGCCTGCCAATTACCAACCATTTGGCCTGCGGCAAAACTGACCAATGCCCCTTGTTGAGGGGTATGATCGACGCTGAATCCTGCGGCGGCTGCTGAGCTACCCCAGTCAGCACCATTGCCCCAGTTATTAGCAGCCCATCCGGATCTGGCTTTTGCCCACCACGTACACTGACCTACAGGATAAGAATTACCACCATTATGCAGCGTGATATTACCGATTGAGTCACCACTCTTGAATCCAAAAATGGCTAAAAGTTTGTTGACGTTGGGTACCCAGTTAAGATTCAGATTGTTAGGGTCATTAATGGCGCCAATAGGTGCATAGGCGGCGCCTAACTTCTGGACAGTATTCAAACCACGGGTAACAACTAAGTTATGCAACGTGTTCCCGGTGGCATCAATACCAGCTTCTAGCGATGGATAGGCAATGATCGTACCACCACTCATTTGACCACTAGGATTATTTGCACCACGAACCGCAGCACTTGTTCCCCATGAGGATTCTGTCCCCATAATTGCGGCAATAAGCGCCGGATTAACGCCAGCCTTTTTAGCTGCGTCGATTGAGTAACTTTCCTTGTCGACCAAAACACCGTTAGAAAAATACTTAACCCACGCGGCATGAAACTTGTTGGCGTCAAAGTCTTGACCCGTTAAATTGCCACCACTGGTCACCAAGCCATAAGTCGTGGCATACGTGTATTTCACATTTGGTAAAGCAAAGGCAGGATTTAATTCTTCCTCAACAGGTGGCAAAGGTGCTGAACTTACCACAACGGTTGAACTGGAAGCGGAGGAAGAGTTCTTTGAAGATAAACCTGGTGCCTGAGAGACGCTTTCTAAGGTGCTCGACGATGATGGTGTTGATGAAGACTCGTCAGGAGCGCTCTGCTGCGTGATTTTGATAAGCTGAAGAGTGATGTTCTTTTCGCTAGTTCCGATTTGATCTCCTTTCTTGATTTCCTGGTTTGGTTTAACCGTCACGGTTTTGAGCCCACCGGTCACGGTTCGTTTACCATCAGTTGCGATCGTCACACTTCCATTTGAACAGGCAGTCACTGTGCCGGACATCACGGCCACAATCTTTTTTCCAGTCTCGCTTGAAATCCGAATGTGATTAGACATGTTCTTTTGTCCGCCACGCATTCGCCAGGCGTACCGGTCGTTGACCATGATCGTTGCATTCTGATCTTCAAAGGGCGATCCTAGAATCTCTTGCGTTCGATATTGACCCACTTGACCCATTGCATCTAGCCGATCTTTATCATCTTGTGAGAGTGCTTTAGGATGGTTCTTCTCCCACTCATCAAAGCTAGACAAATTGACGGTCACAGTTTTTTCATCAACCGTCACCGACATCATCTGATCATGTAACTTTTTAATCTTCTGTTTGAACGCATCATCAACGGTGAAGTCGTCATACTTAATCGACAAATAGGCCAATTCGCGGTCAAAGTCAGAGATTAATTCAATCCCATCTGTTGTTGCTTCCTGACCATTGATAATCAGTGAACGTCCGTTTCCGTCCGTGTTAGCCATACTGTCAATGACCTTCTTAGTGGCATCAGTGTCCAACTCCGTAATGTAACTGTAGGCGTCAGTTAAGGGCTTAGAATCGGCTGTCGTCGACATCGTAGGCACCAACCAGCCAAACATGGAACTCATCAAGGCGATCAGACCAAACACAAGTCCCACTAATAGGAGAATAGCCATCGACTTGATCACGACTGGTAGCATCAGAATGGCCTTTAACAGATGCCTGATTGAACTAATAGGATGACGCCACGAGAAGGTAGCACCCTTTAAAGCACGCTGCTTCATCATTTTTCTGACGGATTTACGGCTGTATGAAGTTTGAACTGGCTTACCTAACTTTTTTGCTAGTCGCTTGCTTTTACGATTCCTATGGCGCTTCAACCGGGCTTTTAAGCGGCTCTCTCCTTGCGTTGTCTTTGACAACGTTTGGTAGGTTGGATCGTTTTGCTCTTCACTTTGCTGACCATTGGTAGCTGCCAGTACAGTGCTCTTCTTAGCCGTTTCAATCGCGCCATGTTGAAGCGCTTCTCTACTACGGTGCCGAAAACGTTTGACCCAACTAGCCTGTTTCTTTTTATGCTTAGCGTTTTGTGCTAAAAGGCCACGCCTAAACTGCCCTTTTTTTCGGACAAAACGTTTGCCACCAAAGCCGCCAACGCCTTGTATGCGATATTTGTTACCGCGCAAGGCTTTCTTAAACCGGCTCGGATCACTACTGACTAAAGCGTCTTTAGGGTCATGATGCTGCTTATTAAGCAGCATGTCTTTCCAATTATTCACCACTCACCTCGCCTCCATCCTCATGCAGTTTCTTGCAGGAAATATATTGCTCCATGTCTTCTGGTTTCGTGGACATGATCTTGTAGAGCTTGGTCTTCTTCGGAAAGTCATTCTCAAATGGAATGACGGCGTCACCCGCAATCATCAAGCCATGACCGGAGTCGGCATTGGTGATATAGCCTTCCTCCTGTTCAGACAGATGCAGCATTTCTGTGAGCTGACCACGGTCATTGGCAGCTTGGTCAAGCAAAAGCACAAATTCACTGTTAGACAACATGCGGCGGGCATTATCACTCAGTAGCAAGGTTTCAACGTTTTGCGTAATCCCAGTAGGCAACGCGCCCCATTTACGGGCACGCGACCACAATTCAAAGAAGTAGTTAGATGCAAATTCATTGCTCAAGAGCAGCTGCATTTCATCAACGTAAATCCACGTCCGTTTGCCTGAGTTCCGGTTCTTTGTAATCCGGTTCCAGATTTGGTCAAGCACAATCAACATACCCATTGATCGCAGGTTCTTACCTAAATCCTTGACGTCATAGACAACCACTGAATTGTCATTGTCTACGTTCGTTTGATGCGCAAAAACAGACAACGACCCTTCAATATACGGCTCAAGCTCAAGCGCAATTTGCTTCCCCTCTTCTTCGGACTGTTGTTTAAGGGTATTTGATAGATCAACCATTGTCGGCATCGCTGTATGCTGCTCAAAATAGCGTTGATACGTTAAACGACAAGCACGATCAATCAAAGTCCGGCGCTCAGCTGACAGACCGTTTTTGCCACCGAGTAGCATGTCGCACATAGACAAAATGAAGTCTGTTTTGAAAATGACAGGGTCTTCATCGTCACCGTAATCTTCATTGATTTCCATTGGATTGATATGCGCTGCGGCACCTTGGGAGATCGGTATGACTTCGCCACCTAGCGCTTGCGCAACCGCTGAATACTCACGCTCTGGATCAATAATCAATACTTCGGAGTCAGCATCACGTAACCGTACGGACAGCATTTCCTGCTTGCTGGCAAATGACTTACCAGCACCGGGACGACCTAAAATCATGCCGTTACCAGCTTTCAAGTTCCGACGATCCGCAGTCACTAGGTTTTGAGTAACTTGATTGACGCCATAAACTAGACCGCTACTGTCACTTAGCTCTTGAGCAGTAAATGGTATAAAAATAGCGGCCGCTGAGGTTGTCAGTGTCCGCGATACTGGTACATAATTTTGTCCCCACATGAGCACAGAATTAAGGGCTTGTTCTTGGAGATAATCGAGATTTGCAAATTCGCAGCTATGTCTACGACCGGCCGCTTTAACTTGCTCGATAATCTCATCAAGCTGTTGATCGGTCTTTCCCTGTGCCATGACGAGGAATGTCACGTCAAAGAGTTGCTGGTTATCGTCTTGCATCTGTTGGAGCAAGTCCTCAGCTTCATCAAGGCTGTGCGTCAGGTTCTCCGGTAGAATATCAGGATCATACCCCGCTTTCATCGCCTTCTGCTGCTCATCAGCTTTCTGCTTCTGCATAAAGCCTTTCTTCGTCTGCACCATCTTCATGCCTTTTACTGGATCGATAGGGTGAATTTGAATGGCAATCTCCAAGTCCGCCATAATATCCGTTAAATCAGTAATCAGACGATCGCTGATTTCGGGTGGATAATCTCGCAAGTACAACACTTGTGCAACTTGGTCGCCCATTGTAAAACGGTTCTTTGCGTGTTTGAAATTGAAGCTGGTTGGTGCAATTACTGAGTGTGTCGTCAAGCCACTATATTTGAGATCGTCATAGTCAAAATGCAACACACTGCCAGGCCTCAATGTGGCATTAGCAAGTTGGAGTCGGCGCAAACCATTCAACGGACGCGCTGTTGATCCCATTTGATGAAAACTGGTAACCACATTCGCCTGTAGTTGATTCAAACTGGTTTTAGCACGTTGTCGGTCATCAGCATGTTGCGTAAAGGTTACGTACTTCTCCTTTAGGAGACTCGTATTGCCGCTTTCAACTCTTTCTCGCATGATGTGGTTCATCTCATCACGGAGCGCGTTGAGATCATCAGGTCGATGCTTGAAGGACGTCTCCTGCATGAACTGGCGAATGTCCTTTCGCCTATTGATGATATTAATCTGAACAGTCGATTCACTGTCAAAGCCATTAAGAAACTCTGCATATTTGCTAAAGATGTCACTTTGATGGTCGCGATCGCTAATTTGATAGTTAATATCGGAGATCGCAACACTCTTAGAAAAAACACCTGGTACCACTTCACAGAGGCCGTCTTCATACATGGCACGATAAGCTAAACTGTCTTGAGTTGCTCTTGATGGTGCATTTTTCCGCTCTTGCTTGCCACGTTCCTTTTTGTGGCGTTGTAACAACTTCAAGGCTTTACTATGGCCTGTCTTCTTTGTATTCTTTGATCTTTCCTCGGTTCTTGTGAACATGAAGGCTAACCTCCTTTCGATTTTCATAAATTCTTAGCCCGTTCATTTGTTGGTAATGCAAGATGATGCCGATATACTTTTCTAATGGCATTCCTTTTGGCCTGATCCAGCCAAATGCCAACACTGGCATATCCAATAGGATTAGCACATTACCGGCACTATCCATTGACCAGTGCAACTTCCAGACCAGGAAATAGATAATGCCCGCTGAATAGATGAATGCGATCGTAGCACAGATTAGTTGCCGTAAATCCATCGTGCCTATGATACGTTCTTTGTAGGTCTTGATTTCTTTGGGTACTCTCACGCGTAAAGCCACTGTTACTCACTCCTTTCCTACATTGCTGTTGTCAGCGACTTCGCCCATGAGTTTGTTTGGAAGACCGCAAAAATTAGTAGAATTGAAAATCCCATCAATGATGCTATTAATGGAAGGACGCCACTTTTATCGACATTCGCAAATGCTGTTTTCATGAGGAATGGATAGAACAGCTGCACCATATAAATGAGGGTTCCTTGTATGGATACTGCCATGAAGCTCTTGAAGAAGTTTTTAGCAATCCCTGAAAACTCATGATGGGGCATGGTTGCAATTGGAATAGGTGACACAGCCAAAAACACATACATCTGTAAAAACCGGCCGGTGACAACAACATTAACTAAGACTGTGGCAAGCATGGTAATGAGCATGACAAAAAGAAGAAGCACCATGATCATCAGCTTCGTCCAAAAACCTTCTTTTACTAAGGGACTATAAATATCATCAACGCTAATAATGGTGCCCATATGTCCAGAATTCACTAACTTACCGATACCCTGTGATAGCGTGATACTCACTTGCATAATGGCATTCATGAATAAATTCATGCTATCCATTGCAATCTTACAAAAAGCCACCTTCACTAAGGCGGCTGAAATCAGCCTGACCCCTGCATCTGATCCACCTCCCATAGCTTCTACTTGTTCCGAAATTCGATATAGTTCTAGCAACGCAAACAACGCCAGAATCATATATCCGACCGGCATCATCACATTAGTCTGGATCGTTGTTGCGAATCCGTATAAGTCCTTGCTCCACCCTGCCAACGTTTCGGTAATGCCGTTAGCCTTTGCGGAACCAGAAACGGAGTTCAAGATAAACTTAATAAATCCCTTGATCGTGTTATCCACGCGGTTCCGCCTCCTCACATCACGTTAGTGAAATAGAGTTGAACAATGCTCCAGCAGCAATGATTAAACCGCCACCTGCAATTGTCCAGATACCACTTTGAATACCAGGCCCATTGTGATCCTTCAAAGCACCACCAAGACCAACCAAGCCCCAAGCGGCGTAAATAGAACCACCTGCAATAGCAAATTTTGACATTAAAGAAATCGCTTGAGATAAAACGTTCATGTGTTGTTCCTCCTTATTTATCGATATGTGTCTAATAGATTGACATCAGTCAGGATATCCGAACCCTGTTCGTTCTCCTTGACGTCATCATCCTTGGTTTCCTCTTGACTGACATTAGCCAGGAAATCTGACTCTGATTTGGATTCTTCTGTTTCTACCTCACCACCTTTGTTGTTCTCGCTTTTAAGTTGAGGCTGATATACATAGTCTGAGTGATCCGTTTGAAGCTCCTTGTACCGTGGATGTTTTTCCAACGAATATTTTTGCGACAAAAATGGCGGCACACCTCTGAGCATGTAAATACTCTGGTCGCCGCCAATTCGATCGACTTCATCAGGCGCTAACAAATCACGCGCGATTTTGTCGTAGTTTTGGTTGAATGAGCCATTATTGCCTTTGGATTCACCATAACGCTGAACGTCTATCGTTCCTTTGCCAAGAATCTTGGAAATGTACTGAGCGGTTTCACTGTCGTGTCCGCCAAGGTACAGCAGTGAATCCGAGGCACCGAGAATCGCCTGGTATGACTTTGGATAACGTTCTTTGAGCTGGCTGAGTTCCTGCACAATTGGCACACAGAAAATGCCCCGTGAACGCAAGGTATTGATACGCTTGTCAAATTGTGGAATCTGTCCACTGTTTGCAAACTCGTCCTGCCAACAAACGACTGTTTCATTAAGCCGGCCGTTGGCCTGATGGTCAGCATGTTCTACCAAAGTAGTAAACAATGTTTGGTAAACCAAGCTGACCAAAAAATTAAACGTTTCGCTTTGATCAGGTAAGATCAGAAACAGAATTCGTTTTTCATCTCCTAATTTTTTAAGTTCTAGTGTGTCGTCACTGGTAATATCAATAATGCTAGGCACATCAAACGGTGCTAAACGAACACCAAGTGAAATGACGATACTCATGGCTGTTTTGGCTGGTGCGAGTTTGAAGATACCATATTGTTTAAGCCCAAACGCATCCGGGAAGTCCTTTTTGAATTCTTCAAATATTAAGTCAAGTGGCGTTGTGTTCCCACCAGCGTCCTCCTCAATTGTTGCTGCTCTGACTAAGTCCAAAACATTGGGTACGTTGGCAACAACACGGTTGTCAGGATTGCCAGACTCTAAACGTAAATAATCAAACAAGGCTTGCATGAGCGCTTTTTCGCCTTTATCAAAGAACGGATCGCTTTTACTTTGCGGTGAGGTTGTGTTTTGCATGATAGCATTCACAACTTCAATGACATCATCCTCATTGTTGATATAAGCGAATACATTGAAATGATCAGTGTGTTTGCGAGTCACCAAATCAAAGACCTTAATCTTATAGCCAGACTTCTCAAAAAAGTTACCCACCCATCTAAGCGTCTGTCCTTTGGTATCAGTAACAACATAGGAGCTGGAACGCTGCAATAGATTAGGTACGACAACGGTTCTGGTTTTACCAGAACCAGCACCCCCGATGACCGTCACAAATTGATTTCGCTGCAGTTTCATTGGCCGTTTATGATCCAAGTCATTCAAATACAGCTTTTCCGTGGCCGTCATAATCAGGTTGTTATCTGGGTTTTTGGTATCCTCAAATGGGAGAATATCCTTATGAGTCCCCCATTTTGCGCTCCCGTGTTCCTCACCTGGTCGATAATTTTTCTTATTGGTCAAGGCATATAAAACTACCAGCGCTACAACTGCCAGTAGAATAAGACCACCTAGGAATGGTTTGCCATTGAAAGTCGGCGGCCACCAAGAAACCTTGCCAAGATTGTTAGACACGTACAGTATTTTGTCGAGTATAGACTTAGCGTCTTTGTCCTGGACGTTATAGGCGGCTCGCGTTAAACCACTGCCAACGATATATACCGCAGAACTACCAATAGCCACAAGGCCGAAATTCCAGACTAGGTTTTTCGCTTTTTCTTTGTCCATCAGCGCTCACGTTCCTTGCTACGCTGTCGCGGCTTTTTCTCTTTTTGATTGCGTTCCTTTGCGGTCACTTTAGCCTTTTCAATCTTTTCTTGAAGCGTTTGGCCGTGTTCGGGTGTTTTGTCAAAGTCCTTAACAACCTTCTGCAAAACAAGTTGAACTCGGTCTACATCAGCACCCTTAAAAAAGACATGGTACATGCCCGTTTCCTTGTCTCGGCGGATAGAAAAGTCAACGTGATACTTTTTAAACTTCTTTCCGAGCGCGCGCAGATCGGTTTTACTAATATCCACGTGTTCTAGCGCACCCCTTTTTTGCAATTCCGCAATGTTTTGTTTACCAGTCGTCCGCTGATGATGGATTGCTTGTTTGCTCATATCCATTGCTTTACTTGGCAACTTGACGGCCAGTGCTTTAAGGAGCGCTTGCGCGGACAAGGTGCTTAACCGTAGAACATACTCTGCTGCTTGGTTGTCCATTTGATTCACCTACCCTTTTTAGACCGTTTCACTGACTGTTACGGTCAAATTTTGCGTTGTTGTTTGGCCGAATTTATCCGTCACGGTATAAGTCAGCACATAGCTGCCAGGTTTACTGGTATCAACCGAACCTTCGACATCAACAGTGACATCGCCATAAGAACTGGTAGCCGTAACACTAGCCTTTGGATCAAAGTGATCGCCAACTTTGAGTTTTGTCGGTACTTTAGACAGATCAAGGGTTGGCTTGTCAGCCACAACGTTGATAGTTACTTCCTTGACGGTCTTCTGTCCAAACTTGTCAGTGGCTGTATAAGCAAGCTCATAGCTACCAGGCTTGCTGGTGTCAACTGATCCATCTACAGCCACAATCACGGCTCCTATGCTGTAATTACGGACAAAAATAGTTTGTGCGATAATTGACAGATGAGGAATATTTTATGACCAATACAGCTATTCGCTACACCCCCGAATTTAAGCAAACCTTGATTGATCTTCATGAAAAAGGACACTCATTCAAAGAACTACATGAAGAATACGGTCCTTCCTTAGACACTATTCGCAAATGGGTTCAGGCGGCCACTGTCATTGCCATTGATCATCAAGGTACTGCTGTGACCAACGAACAGTTCAAGCAACTTCAAAAAGAAAATCGCCGTTTGAGGGAAGAACTCGATATTTTAAAACGAGCGGCGGTGTTGCTGGCAAAGCGTTGATTCATAGCGGCCGAAAGGCCGCTCTTTTTATGATTCAAGATCAATTGAGCCGGGGGCACCGCATCACAGTTATTCTCCGAGCGTTACGGATCCCTTCGAGTACCTACTATGACTGGTTAAGGTGGCATCCTAAGTCACGAAATCGCCGCCGAATTAAGCTTAAAGAGCTGGTTCAGGTTCTTTGGCAACGTCGAAAGTTTTACGGATACGTGCGGATTGCTAAACGTATTCGTAAATTACTTAAATGCCGCTTAAGTGACCGCACGATTTGGAAAGTCATGCGTGAATTGGGGATTCAATCGACAATGTATCGTAAACGCTCTAAAAAGCCTACCACAACCACTGACATGCCACAAAAACCTAATTTAATGCGACACCTAGCTGACTTGTCTGAGGTCGTGACCACCGATATCACCTATATTCAACTGATCAACCAAAACTGGGTTTACCTTGCAACAGCGTATGATCCAAAAGCGAGAAAAGTCTTAGCTTGGCAAGTGGGTCAACAGATGACACAAGACCTCGCGGTCGCACCGATTCAAGCGTTAATTCACCAAGGTTATACTTTTAAGATGGTTCATAGCGATATGGGTAGTCAATATACCAGTCGTTTGTTTGAGACAACCTTGACAGATGCGCACCTGCGTCACTCATATTCTCGCAAAGGCAAACCGGCTGATAACGGGCGGATTGAGGCCTACCATTCGCTATTGAAACGAGAATGGGTCCGGTTGGAGCAGATCAACTATGAATCAATTTTAGACGTCACTGAATCCATTGCTCGTTACAACACCTTCTACAATCATGATCGCGAGACCAACGGTCGCGGTGCTTGCAAAAGAAAGTCAGCAGCTGCATAAGTAACCGTTCAATAGGCGCACAGCCCTGGGGAAAGCACCAGATGTCAGGGCTTGTTTGTCGTACCTATGGCACGTTAAACAAGATTAAACGCTGATAAAAGATCTGATAATGCGTGAATTTAAGTGACAACCATACGCATTCGGCAGAACCGTACAATTTTTGTCCGGGCCATTGACATTCTTGCCCACATCGCCATAAGGACTAACCGCTGTGACATTGGCCTTCGGGTTAAACTGGTCTCCCACCTTGAGTTCCGTTGGAACCTTCGACACATCAAGTGTCGGTGCCGTGGCAAACACCGTAACCGAACGTTTCAGCGTTGTCACAGCACCATTCTTATCAGTGACGGTATAAATTAGTTCGTAATCACCAAGTTTGCTGGTATCAACGTCTCCTGCAACCTTGATTTCCGTTGTGAGGTCACCATCTTGATAATCATCAGCCGTAACACCTTGTAACGGATCAAAGGCATGACCAACCTCAGTTTGATTGTTCCCCGAGACATGAATAACGGGAGCGTCATTAGTCACGACAACATCACGCGTAGCACTCGTTTTGTGCCCTGCGCTGTCTGTCACTTGGTAGGTCACTTGATAAGTCCCCTCCGTGTTAACGTCCACAGTGCTGCATAACACAACCTTGTTGGTCAAATCACCATCTTTTACATCATGAGCACTTACACCGTCCATTAAATTGAAGGATTTTTGACCTAAATGCAGATGCAGGTCATCAGCAAAGGATATGGTCGGGGCTTGGTCAACTGGTGCTGGTGTTGGATTCGGATCTGGCGTTGGGTTTGGCTCTGGTGTTGGCGTTGGATTCGGATCTGGCGTCGGGTTTGGCTCTGGTATTGGTTCCGGCGCTGGATTTGGTGTTGGACTAGGTTCCACCGATGGCGTCGTCTTGGTATCAGTCGTCTGTTTATCTGTTAACGGTTTAGGTTCAGGCGTTGTTCCTGTATTGTCTGCCGCTTTTGGCGTGTTCTGTTCCGCTGTTGCCTGATCTGCCAACGAAATAAGGCTTTGACTATTACTCGACTCAAGCTGTTTGCTCAAATCATTTTTACTGAAAGGAAAGGCGACTACTGTTTGATCACTTTTATCGCTATTCGGCAGATCCGGAGCCAGGGCATCTTTTATGGTCTGATCGGCTTTGTTAGAGGAAGGCTTTGTGTTCTTCTGTTTTTGCTCGACCTTTTTTGACGGCGTCCGCCATTGCTTAGATGGAGTGCTACTTTTCTTGACTGATTGCGAAGCGGGGGCAGCGTTTAACTGATAAGCCGTATAGCCGCCGCCTCCCAAGACAATCGCACTTATCAGCAAGATTGCTGCTGTTTTCTTTTTGTTGTTTGCCATGAATGAATCCTCATTTTTCCGCATTAATATGCTTCAACAAATCGCTTAAACTCGTTCTGAGGGCGAACATAAGCCACGATCACGCGCTCTTTGCTTGGTAACACCCGCACGATCTCACCAATACAAGTTGTATCTGGCAGAATAGGCCAACCAGTCTCGATGCTTAGCACCGCATGACGCAACTTCAACATCAATGCCTTCTCCTTTGGGGGTGGGAATCTGATTTCAAGAAGACCATTGTGCCGCTTAGCTTCCTTGATGTCTTTTGTTTGAAGAACCAAATTGAACATATGATCACCTCTTATATCAAGTTTTTTGGGACGGACTTAATGCGTTCTCCGCTAATCACTAGACTGCCGTCTTTTTTTAATTCAGCTGACACCACCTTTAGAACCAAAACATTTTTCAGCTGGTTAGGCGGCTTAATATTGCCAATCACCACCGTCATACCAGGCTTAATTGGATAATCAGCATGATCCTTAACCCATGAAGCTCGGACTCGATAAGAAAGAGCATCATGATCTTTCGAAATCAACTTCAAATTGCGATCATGTAACCAAATACCTACAGGTTCAGCCATGTTCAGTCTCCTTTCTTTAACGCAAAAAACACCTGCAATTAGCTGGCATTTGGCGTTCATTATTTTGGCATTAGCCAAGGCCGCTTCGTGGAATCGAACCACGTTTCCCAGTAGCGGCATTTGTTGTCCAGTGACACACCATTAAATTGCGTAGCAGAGCACAACTTTGGTAAAATGGAGGTACGTTAATACCTAATAAAAACGCGCCCTAGGGCGCGCTTTTTGCTTGTTGACGATGTTTTTCAAGAGCTTCCTGTCGTTCCTCTTCACGAGAACACAATCCGCTAATCCGAATAGTTGCAAGCTCACACAAAAGGATAAAGCCTAGTAATACCCAAAAACTGCATTTGAAAATCAGCCACAACATCTTAATCTCTCCTCACTTTTCAGTTTTTGAATTGTAGGACGGTAAAAAGCCTGAATCATAAAGTCTTTTCTCAGTAGCAATCAACCGACACACCAATGTTGAGGGTCGTTCCTTAGTAACCTGACAAAGAGCTTTAAGCTGCTGCTTCTCTTCTGGCGTCAAGGTGATTTGGTAACGTTGATTATTTTTGTTGGCTGTCATCTTTCCTCCATTCAAAAAGTGCCATCACTTCTCCTGACTAAGTCAAGAAAGTGATGGCACTTTCTGGTTATAGATTAGCGCATTTTAAAACCAAGCAACATACTTATCAGTAGTACGATGCTACAAGTGAATGAGGCTGCTTGCAGCGAAAGCGAGTGTCTGGTAACCAGCATTCCCGCAATGATCAGAATGATTTGGATCACCGCAACAATGATCATAAAATCTCGATTGTACCGTCCCTCTTGCGTGGTGATTTTTTTCTTGCGAGTTAACCAAATGATGACCAATATCAAAACGATCGTTAGTAAATTCCAAACTGCTACAAGCATGGTACACGCCTCCTTTTAATCATATTAAAGCCGTTTGTGCCTTTACAGCAACATAAAAACCCCGACCGAGTTAGGTAGCAGTCAGGGCTCTTTGGAGATGGTAAACGTTTGACACCCACATCCGGCTAAAAGTAACCCTGACACTAAAATGATCCCACCCGTTTTTACCATCATTTTCATTTGTTTCAGCCTCCTATTTGGCCTCTTCTTATGCGTGGTTATAGCAAATTGCTATCAATGACAAGGACTCTTGGCGCTACTTCCTGTTGTAAGGTTTGCTTTTCTTTTTCAATTAAAGCATCACGAAAGTCTGCTAAGTCATGCGCTTCAAGCGTTATATCGGCTGCACGCGTCAGAGAAACTTCATGAGGATTTAATTCATCAAAAGCGTTGTCAATTTCCCCTTTGTAAATTACAATGGCTTCTTCTGGGCTATTAGCTGAAATCAATGCATAATAATCATGATCTTCAGTTCTAAACTCATAGAATCGCATGATGATTGCCTCCTATTCGCCATTCCTTAACTGGATGTTGTTGGTGATACGCCCATTCCTGCTCTGGTAATTCCGGTTTAAGCTCCTCAGTTTCTCCTGGTCTTAAAGCCGTCATGTAATACCCATGATCAACAAAAGTATAACGCACGCCCTTTTCCAAATGTGGTAGAGTCTTCCCCACACCATTAACAAAAGGCACTTTTGTCTGTTTAAGCACCCAAACTCACCGCCTTCACACTTGATCCTAATACCCCATGTCGTACGACGATTCGTTGATCGGTCTTGCTTTCTGCTAAGATCTCAATCCATTCACGTTGTCGTACCAGATCGTGGTCATATAACCGTCGCGCCCGATCATAAGTTGCGTAATAAATACTCGTCAGCCGATGTTGTTGCATAAACACAAGTAACTGGTCGATTGCTTTCATCTCTAGATTACCTCATTTCAATTTCTGAATGAACAGCGTTTTGGTGACGTTTCCCCTTTAACCTGACGGTCTTACTGCGATTGAGCCAGGCCATTAACAAGTGGCGTTCTTGCAGACTCAAGTCATGCATATGAGCGCGGCGATATTTAAAATAGTCTTCAACCGTCGTGATCTTGCCAAGTTTAGTCATGTTGACAAACTCAGTCACAACTTCATGTTGCTGTAGCTTTTTTCGCTGTTGCATGGCACTACTCCTTTTGGTTCAACTAACAATATGATGCCTACGCATGAAGCATAGGTGAGGTCTGACCTCATGGTTTCTTAAAAAGCTAATAAACGTTTTTATTGCGTGAAATTCTCGAGTTTTCTAGGCATGAAACTCGCTAAACCTCAGCGTCTATGACGCTCGATTGACAGCTCTAGGCATATGCTGACGACCTTTCCAGCCATTCACTACCACCCAAGCAAAAACTTGCTGACACTCACCGTCGAGTGATTCACGGTCTGGTTCTAAGCCGCAGCAAAGAACGGTCAAACACATTATGTCTCGCCCGTTTTGATGTTGACACGGACTATTGGTGGCGGCACGGAATACCGAGGCGTTCCTCACCCGCTTGATTTCGCGGGCAACCATCTCCCCTTCACATACCGGCTGTGAGGAACACCGTCGAAAAAGGCCGGAGGGAGTTTAAGGCTATTCAGATTTCAAAGAGCTAAAGTTAGTTGTGCGTTCACACGCACGCATCATATTGTGAGTTGAACTGGCGTGATTATGACAGCTTGTATAAAGCCGCCTGTGGATGTTTGCGCTTGGCAATCATCGTATGGTCGCTGTTGTAAACACTGCGAATCTTGGGGTAAAGCTGTTCAATTGCCTCAACCGAAGCATGATCCCGATCGTAAAAGGAACCATTCGCGTGATTGATGAGCACCCGTCGATCAAAAGTCCGAACGCAAAATGCCTGTCTTACAACTCCTGAACGTGCTAGAATAGCCATTGTAACAACTCCTTTCTTAGGATCAGCAGCACCAAGAGAAACACAAAAATAAGGGGCGCGCTGCCTGCTGGCAACGCGCCCCTCACTTCGTCTTGTTTGGCTGCTATTTTGACGTCTCCTACTTTCGCTCTAAGACTTCTCTAAGAGAAGTTCCACAGCGGTCACAAGGTCTGTTAAAATAAACTTGCCGCGCTTAACGCGGTGAAGACGGCAGTTGCTAGGCTAGCGGTGACTAGTTCTAGTAACAGTCACAGTGCGCTTATCCTGGATTGGTAGTCTAGGTCAGTGCTGTGATGCTGTCTTATTTTTTTGTATTCCCCTTGCTACTGTTGATTCTGAATTCAAGATAACACTTGAATTTTTTGAATGCAAGCATTAGTGTGTAGAGGAACAAATTAAGTAAGGCAAACATGTGTTGAATTGAGCAGGTAGACAAACGAATGTTCGCCTATATTTATTATAGGACCTGGTTCCTTTTTAGACAAGAATTTTTCTAATTCTTGTCTTTCTTTTTGCTCTTCTCTAGGTTGGCTAACTCTTCACGAACCCTATGATGGCGGCGAATCACTTTACGAACTCGGTTATGTTTTTGCTGTGCAGAATCAAATGGCCCCCGGTAATCTTTCTGTCGTTGTCGCTCAGTTCTTTGTCCTTGTTTGACTTGAACAGACGAGGCATATTGGCTTGTGAACTCAATCATAAATTGATCTGGTACAACCCGGCCATCTTGTAATTGCCGCTGCTTTTGTTTGGTAACATAAAGCACCATCACATCATGTAGCTGGCCATCTTTGCCACGAACATGCGCAACTCGCCCTAATGGCCGATCCGGAATGACCAAATCATCAGGGACTAGCCAGTAGTATTTAGTCGGTCGAATGCGCTTTGGCGTCATGAAGTAACCTGCCATCATAGTAACTTTTCCAAGTACCTTGACGTGACGATTACGATGCTGCGTAAAGGCTTTTAACTCCGTATCAGTCTCTGTTTTCTCCTGGATCAAGCGTTCTTTGACGGCGGCATAGCTGTGCTTTCTAGCTTCTTCCGCTCGTTGATTAGCAGTTTTTTGTGCCTCTGCCAGAATATCCTCTCGTTCATCAGGATCACTCGTTTGAATCATGAGTAAATGCAGACCGGCACGTTCTGCCTCAGTTAGCTCTTTGAGGTTTTTGAGCGCTACCTCTTCCGGAAAGGCTTCACGTTTCCGTTGATTAAACTCTTTAGAATTCATCAGGGTCGCCTCCATTAGCTGTCATGAGTGATTTGTTCCAGTATGCCACCAAGGTCTCTTTCATAGCACCAAACAAGTAATTTTCGACATTGTTAATTTTTTTACTGTCAGAACGTAAAACGTTAAAAAACCGGCGCATAGTCTTGTTGATCATTTCTTGGCACCGCGGATCATCTAGGACAATTGCCGTTCCTTCATGTTCCCTTTCTACAGCCTTTTTGGCATTTAGAATAATGCCTAGAAAGCGACGCATTTGTTTAGGCGAGCGACACCAAAGCCCTAGTAGTTCAACACCTTCTTTGTTGAGAAAGAGGCCGCCATTTGCTGATTCAGGTAAATAATCTTTGGCCCTTCTCACTAGGTCTTGATTTTGTTTACGAATAATTTCCGGGGAATATTGATCGGTAGAAAAGTCGAACTTTTCTGTCTCTTTATTGTCTCTAGCTTGTGTCTCTAAGTCTTTATATTGATATACTAAAGAATTTTTAGTTCCGCTTGTAGCAAGGGATTGAGGGACTTTATCGCGGGCTAAAGAATTTTTAGTTCCGCTTGTAGCAAGGGATTGAGGCATTTTATGTCGGGCTAAAGAATTTTTAGTTCCGCTTGTAGCAGGGGATATAGTACTTTGACTTGCTTCATTCTCGCGTTTGTACACGTCGGTTGCAGATACATTGAGATCGCCCAAATATAAGCGATTGGGATTATTCCGTTTCATTTTCGGATCAAAGCCCATTTTTTTCTGGAAGAGGAGGTTTGCTTGTTCTAACTCTTTTTTGGTTTTGATTACCTTGGGTTCGGAGCAGTTCAAAATCTGTTGAAGCTCAGTATTTGAAAAAATGAAGTAAATATTTCCGTTTTCGTCCACCCAGTCATTGTGAAGCGAATATTCCAGTCGATCTTTCAAAATGACGTACGCCAACTTTGCTTCTGCAGAAAGGTTTTTGTATGTAGGACTGTACAAAAGAACTTTTGGAAACTGAAAGAAAAGAGTCCCGTAAACTTTTGTCGCTTGGTAAAATTTAAAACTCGAATTTATTGGGTTCAT